>CAZHOC010000369.1:0-5961 GCA_964534295.1 uncultured Bacteroidia bacterium
GCTATTTGACAGTATTGCAAATGTTTATGCAGGAGTACTCTCGGTAGAAAGCCGCCAAATCTGGGAGGAAATAGATTCCGTAAAAACCTTATTGTTGTCAAGTGGTGATACCATCTTGTTAAGTAAATCACACGGGTTACTTAAGTACCCCAAAGCTTATCACTCAGGCTGCTATTATGAACTAATTGGCATCAATGGTAAAGGAGTAGGCAGGCAAATGCCTAACATCAAAGACTGTTTCAAATTCGAGATTGGGGATCGGTTTGAATTCCGTTCCATACAAGAATCAAATTGGATAGATTTTTTTTATACGCTTGTAAAGCAATATGAAATCCTAAGCGAAGCGAAGGTTCGAGGAGATACCATAAGTTATGAAGTAGAGGGATTCCAAATTAGACGAAATGCCTATAACGAAATTGAAAACTATCATGAGTTCACCTCGGTTGAATTCATTTTTAACGGTAAAAATATAGACAAAGATCTTAAAAAACTGCCGATCGGGAGCTTAAGTGATCCTTCCATTTACATTGGGCCATTGAACGAGTGTAATAGAAAATACTCCGCATATGAAATCGATCGAGAAGGCTTCATAACGATGCATCTCAACTATTCAAGTCCATTTTTAGAAAGAGATACTATTGATCCGGAATTTGCTATCTATTACCAAAGTGATATTGATAATAATGGTTCGGTCCACAGATTTGAAGATGGGTCGACTTATAAAGAAGGATTGGGACGCGTCAAAACCTATTTGCCGGGTGAGTACACTCCCTATTTAGAGGTACTCTCTGGTTATCGAAAAAATGGCATCACAAAAGGTAGTTTTTCAATCAAGCCCCCCTACATAAATGGAACCAGCCCTGATTTTCGTAATGATTGCGTAGATTTTAGAATTCAATCTGTCCATCCTAATCCAGTAAAAGACAAGCTAAAAATCAGCTTTAATCGTGGCAAAAAGGTGCGGGTAGAATTATGGGACCTGCAAGGCAGACAAATCATTTCCGAGGACCTAGCCTTGGGTCAGGATACCATTTACCTTGAAACTGAATCATTAAACTGTGGCGTTTATCAAGCTGAGCTCAATATATCCTCTTCTGTCTCCCCAGGATTATATGTTCTCAGGGCTAGTCAAATATCAGGGATATCCATCATTGGGGTAGAAACCAGGAAAATCCTTATTTCCCGATAGGAGGATACAAAGGCTTACTGCTGCGCAGAACGATTATCCCTTAGTTGCTTCGACAGGGCTCAGCATGACAATGAGGGGTCAGAGACAAGCGTTCCGCGCAGCGGTCCCCCCCCCCTAAAAACAAAAAGGCGTCAGCCACCAAAGACCGACGCCTCGATAATCCTCACTAAACTTTATTCACTTACTAAAATCTTATATGAGATCTGCCCTTGGTCGGAAGCAATATTCAGGAGGTATAGGCCTGGAGACAACCTCCTAAGGTCAAGACTATGTTCGATATTGCCAGCCGCTACAGATAAGCGTTCCTCGAAGAGGCTACGCCCCTGAAGATCGAGCAAGGAAAGTGAAAGTCTCATCGGTTGAAGGACTTCTCCACTTAGATAAATGAAATTTTTGGCAGGATTCGGGTACAGCTTGAAAGACCTAAAACTTAGGGGTACTTCCACCTTGGTCAAGAAATCGATCACCACTACCTGACGGATGGTATCAGTGCCGCAGACATTGCTCACGACGAGTTGCACCAAGAAGCTATCATTGCTAGTGTAGGTATGGGTAGCGTTGATCCCGCTAGCGAAGGTCCCGTCCCCAAAGTCCCATTCATAGTTGGTAGCATCAAAGGAGGCACTCGCATTGAAAACGATAGTACTATCCAATAAGATGCTATCGCTAAAGGCAGCAATGGGATCATAGCCGAGAATATCGGCGTAAATAGTATCATTAGTGCTACAGCCATTAGTATCGACAACTGTAACCGCGAGCAGGCTCCCATCATTGACCGTAATGGTCTGGCTCGTGTCGCCAGTAGTCCAAAGGTAGGATAAGTACTCACTACCTGCGTCCACAAGCACTTCGTTACAATCGGAAAGGGTGTCCACATCAAAGACAGGACCAGGTGCCACTATATTGACAAAGATCGAATCTTGATCGGTACAGCTGCCATCAGAGACCGTAACAGCATACCACGCACTTTGGGTAGCATTGATTATTTGAATGGTATCTCCGGTATTCCAGACAAAACTGGCCCCAGCATTGCCCGCATCTAGCACAATCGCCTCGCAACTGGTAGTATCCGGTCCTAGATCTACGCTCAACTGACCATTGATAGGGTCATCAAGCAAATAGCGGCCTAGACGAGAGGACTGGCCTGCACCAGCAGCAGTAAAGCCTCCGGCCACATACATAAAACTATCAGTCAGGGCGATGCTTTCAACCTCTTCCAGACTCTGGCTACTGTTTCTCAGGCCCTGGCCAAAACCAGCGATACCATAATTGGCATTCCAGCGCATGATATTATTGACCGTTTCACCATCGGCGGTAGCAAACTCCCCTCCAATGTAAAGGGTACCATCATCCCCAAACTTGAGGGTATTGACGCGACTGAAACTGATATCATTCGTAAAACTGCCTACTTGGGTCCATGCGTTGCCATCCCATTTTACGAGGCGTTTGAGGGCACTAAATGTCCCATCACTTTGACGGCAGGTGACAATATTACCGCCAAAATAGGCTTCACCTGTGAGAGGATGAACGTCTACCGAAAAAGCTTGCCCAGCGGTAATTCCTTGTCCAATGGGAGAAACAGTGGTCCCGTCAAATTGGGCTGCTTTATTGATCTGGCTATTGCCATCGACTTGAGAAAAGCCTCCGACGATATACAAAATACTGTCTCCCGCATTGGCGAGATCATAAATCCGATTGTTGAAATTGGCTACGCCCACCCATCCATTAGGCGTGAGCTTGGCGAGATGCATAGCAGAGGTACCGTCTACTCCCGTAAAGTTTCCCGCCATATATAACTCTCCTTGAAACTCCATAAACTTCTCTACTCTTGCCCCGATCGAGCCATCGATACCGCTGCCCCAACTTGTCCAAGTTTGAGAGATCATATTGTAACGTAATACGCCAGTCGAAGTGATATTGCCGGCTCCGCCGAACTGCCCCCCTATGTACAATTCTGGACCTTGCACAAAGAGCGCATGCACATTGGAAGCCCCGTTTGAATTGCCATTGCCAAATAAACCTGTCGCCAGACTGTCCCAGCCCGTACTGATATTCCACTTAGCAATCCGTGGGATTTCGAGATTATCTACTTTGGAAAAGCTTCCCCCAATGATGATGTCTCCATTGGCGGTAACCAAATCGTAGATTTGCCCACTGTCATTGATGCCATCACCTAGATTATTCCAATTTTGTCCGTTAAAAGCGATCAAGTTATTGGCGAAGTCAGACATGGGCTGCCTCCTAGAAAAGGCGCCAGCAGCATAAGTATTGCCTTGATACAGCGCAATATCATAGACTGATCCGCCAGCGCCATTAATACCCAGAATACCTCCTTGCAGATCATCCCAAGTGCCAGTAGCAAGATCATATTGCATGATGCCATTACCGGCGGCAATGTTGCCGGGGATATTTCCCGTAGCCTGACTAAAATTACCTCCTACATAGAGTTTTTGATTGGCATCATCCAATCTGAGGGCTCGGACCGCAGCGGCACTACCCGAAATCGGGAGACCAATACCCGGGATCAAGGTCCAAGTGTTACCGTCCCAATGGGCTAAGCCTTTGACCTGCACTACACTTGAAGAACCAATAAACTCGCCAAAAAAACCGCCGGCATAGATCTCTCCGTTCGTAGGATTATATTCAATCGATTGTACAGTCGAGGGATTGCTTTGACCAGTAGGATTACCACTGGCGTCAATTCTAAACTCAGGTAAGCCACCGCCCATATCATCCCATCCTTGGCCCGGTCTCCATCGGGCAATGCTATTAACGGTAAGATTGCCAGCAAAATCTATCCCTCCACCGACGATAAGCTCCCCATTGGCAGCAAGTTCGAGTGCATTTACGTGCCCACTCAGGAAAGTAGCTGATTTCCCTACCCCTCCTTCTAATGAGTCCCAACTAGCGGTATGGAAATAATAGCGCCCAATGCTATTGAGTGGCAAAGGATTAGCATCATTGGTTGCAGTAATCGCACCTCCCACATATAAGGTGTCTTGATCAATGGCCAATGCGTAAACCAAGCCTTGAACGCCATTGCCGATGGCTTCCCACTGTTGGGTATTGACATTGTATTTGATAAGATTACGGCTCGCGACTTGAGTTCCATCTGCATTGGTCGCACCGGTAAAGTTTCCTCCTAAATAGAGGTTGCCATTGGTGTCTTCAATAGCAGCAAAGACATTGGGGACCAATGACACTCCATAAAGGCCTTGCCCAATAGGGCTATATTTTTCACCATCCCAACGGGCAACGCCTCCCAAGCTAGGATCTCCTCCAAAGCGAGCGGCATTGCTAGCGCAGACGACTAAAGTACCATCTTTGCTTTCAACCAAAGCCTGGACAGTAGCACTCACCACACCCGGTCTGGCAAAACGAGTATCCCATAATTGATTATCCCCACTAAAGAAACAGGGCGTTTGAGCGGAAAGATTTCCTGCGAACCCAAGGGCTATCAGCAGGAAGAGGTATAAATTTCTCATAAGGCATTTAAATGGTTTGTGCTTATGAGTACTGTCCAAATTCAAAAGGTAAACCAAGCTATCTGATTTATCCCCAATCCTTCTTGACGGAATAGCAGAGACGAATTTTCGGATTAATGATTTTTTCGCCAACTTCTGATATAAAACATACTACTATGTCTTCCTCCAAAATGAATCGTAAACAAGCCCTCAAAACCATGGCTGCGGGAACCGCCGCCATCATGATGGGCGCTGGCTGTGCAGATGGCCAAGCTACCGAAAAAAAGAATCCCAACATGGACAATGCAAGCAGTCTAAAAGGTAACATTAACCATAGTGTCTGCCGGTGGTGCTACAGTAAGATCCCCACTGAAGATTTGGCCAAGGCCGCCGCTGAATTAGGGATGAAAGCCATTGATCTACTCAACCCAGACGAATGGCACATTCCTTACAAATATGGCTTGGAGTGTTCCATGTCTTTTGGCAGCTCTTTAGGAATCCCCAAAGGCTTTAATGATCCCGCAAATCACGAACAGCTTCTCAAGGATTACACCGAGCTCATACCCAAAGCGCAAGATGCCGGGCTCAAGCGCATTATATGTTTCTCCGGCAATCGCAATGGAATGGACGATGCCACGGGCTTAGAAAATTGTGCCATAGGCCTTGATCCGGTGGTCAAACTGGCCGAAAAACACAACATCACCATCATCATGGAGTTGCTTAACAGCAAAGTCAATCATCCCGACTATATGTGCGACAAGACTCCATGGGGCGTAGAACTCGTCAAGAAAGTAGGTTCTGATAACTTCAAATTGCTCTACGATATCTATCATATGCAGATAATGGAGGGAGATATTATCCGCAATATTCGCGATTACCATACCTATATCGACCACTACCACACAGGTGGTAATCCGGGTCGTAACGAGATCGATGAAACGCAGGAGATTTATTATCCGGCCGTCATGCAAGCCATTGTGGAGACGGGCTTTACTGGCTTCGTAGCTCAGGAATTTGTGCCAAAAAATGAGGACGCTTTAGCTTCGCTAGCCGCTGCGATTCAGATTTGTGATGTGTAGGGTGAGAGCTGCTGCGCAGAACGATTACCCCTTGATTTTGAAATCAACAATTTCATAAAAATAGTAGCGACACAATATTTGTGTCGCTACTATCATTCTGATTACATTTTTTTTATTGGCCAAGCGTTCCGCGCAGCGGTAAAACACAAAAAAGTCTGCATCAAAACTGATACAGACTTTTTGATTAGTAGCGGGGCTACAGGAAAAAGTGATAAGTGCGATTATCAGA
>CAZHOC010000370.1:0-5950 GCA_964534295.1 uncultured Bacteroidia bacterium
AAGCCCTGGAATACAGATGGCATCTCTGGTGTCTTTCAGTTTATGAGAAGAGCTTACAATTTGTTCTTCGATGAGAACGAAGCTTGGATTGTAAATGAGGAGGATGCTACTAAAGACGAAATGAAGTCTTTGCACCAGATGTTGAAAAAAGTAGAAGAAGGCATCGATCGTTTGGCTTTCAACACTTGTGTGCCCGCCTTTATGGTCTTTAGTAAAGACATCATGAAGGCAAAAGCGCATAAAAGAGCGGTATTGGAGCCATTTGTGATTGCGATCTCTCCTTTTGCCCCGCACTTTGCAGAAGAGATGTGGGCTAAATTGGGCCATAAAGACTCAGTTTTGACAGCAACTTTCCCTCAATGGGAGGAGAAGTATTTGGTCGAAGATTCGATCACTATGCCAGTGCAAATCAATGGCAAAGTGAGAACCAAATTGTCCGTCCCTGCTGATGCCAGCAAAGAGGATGTCGAAGCGATTGCCATGGCCAATTCTACGGTACAACAATGGTTGGATGGAAAAACTCCACGTAAAGTAATTGTTGTCCCAGGAAGAATTGTAAATGTGGTGATCTAGGAGATTTTTTGTACCTTTCAGGATGAGTCAGACTTTCGTGAAGCCCATTTTAGGTCTTTGGCGGTCTATTTCCCTAATATTGCTATCAAGTATCCTGTCTTTATCAGTTTTGGCTGATGGTTTGTCAGGAGCTAAAAGCCTTAGTTTGGACGTAGATTTTAAGGCCGATAGTCCTCCCCAAGGACAGATGGACAATGTGTTGCCCACCAATAACGGCCTCACGCAATTCCGACGAAACCTGGAAGGTGTTTTTACCTCTCAAGATCAAAGTATTCCCCTCCAAAATGCGGATCCTTTTCTCACCATTGCCTTAGTATCTGATGTTATCAATTACAATGGGAGCTTAGTTCACTTTCGGGTGCGCTTCTCCAATGATGGGATACTATGGACCGCTTGGGATGAGTTAGATCTTTTTCATGAGATAGAGCCTACAGAGGACCGTTTCATCAGTGAAATGTTGATCCTGCCGAAGGAGACTCGCTTCTTTACCTATTCTATCGAATTTGAACGTGCTGTTGCTGGTTCCTTACCAATTTGGGTAGAAAATCTGCGTTTTGACTTTTTCAGCCCTGGCGATAGCAGCGATCCTAATCCTGGAGTTTTTAAAACGGATCCTGGAGAGGAACAATGTGCTTGTCCATTACCTGATTTTGCGACTCGTACGGATTGGAATTGTCCGGATGGCCAAAATCCTTCTTGTGGAAGCCCTGCAATTATTCCAACTACTCATATGATCGTGCATCACTCGGCGGGTTCAAATAGTAGTAATGATTGGCCTGCTGTAGTGTTAGCCATATTCAACCTTCATGTAAATACCAATGGATGGTGCGACATAGGCTACAATTGGCTTATTGATCCCAATGGGGTTATTTATGAAGGCCGAGGTGGCGGTAACAATGTCCGAGGCGCTCATTTTTGTGGTACCAACTCGGGTACCATGGGCGTCTGTATGATCGGGACTTATAGCGGTTCCCCTCCCACAGATACGGCAATTGCCTCTTTGAAAAGACTCATAGCTTGGAAGAGTTGCGACAGTCAATTAGACCTTCTTTCCTCTTCCGCACATAGTTCCTCTGGTTTAAACCTTGATATTGTCTCCGGCCATCGCAATGGTTGTAGCACCATCTGCCCGGGGGATTCCCTTTTCTATTTACTCCCAAGTGTCAGGACCGAAGCACAGGAAATTGTAGATACCTGCGCTACCATTGCGAGTAGTATTGAGTCTGATTTTCCTGCGGAGAACGTTCAGCTCTATCCTAATCCCACCAATAAGGATTTCACTTTAACCGTTGAAATCGCGGAAGTTTGGGATGGGAAATTGCGTCTGCTTAATCAGATGGGACAGGTCGTTCTCGAAGAGGAAGTAAAACTCTACCCGGGTCTAAACCAAAGGCAGTTTGATCTTAGCAAACAAGCTTCGGGCCTATATCATTTGCAATTGAGCAATGCTTCTAGTCAAATGAGTCAAAAAGTCTATCTCCTGCGTTAATTCTAAAGCTTTTCCGTAGATTTGCATCCAAAATGCTTATGCTATCTCGCTTTTGGATTACATTATTTGTCCTGCTTTTAAGCTTTGGAGCTTGTCGTTCTCCGAAGGAGTCCCAATTAAAAAAATCTCAGTCCTATACGCTCGCATTTTATAATGTGGAGAATATCTTCGATACGGTAGATGATCCTGAAAAAATCGATGAAGATTTCACACCTGAGGGACGTTATAAATGGACAGAAGATATCCTGCAAAAGAAACTCACCAATATTTCAAAAGCGATTGCTGGTATCGGAAATGGCGGACCGTCTATGATTGGGATTGCTGAGATAGAGCATGCCGACTTAGTCGAACGCCTAATTTCACAGCCCGCTTTAGCTAGTCGTAATTATGCTTTTGTGCATGAGGAAAGCCCAGATATGCGAGGGATTGACTGTGCCTTTATTTACGATCCTGCAATCTTTAATTTGGATAGCTATCGTGCTTACGAAATGAGTTTTGAGGAAGAGCCTGAATACACCTCGCGGAAAGTGTTGTGGGTTAGCGGGAGCATCAATAAGCAGCGTGTTCATTTGGTCGTCAATCATTGGCCATCTCGCTACGGAGGGATGGAAAAAAGCGAGCCTCGTCGCATGACAGTAGCCAATCAGGTGCGGGCCATTATTGATAGTGTCCAAGCTGCAGAATCCAATGCTGCTATCATATTGATGGGAGACTTTAATGATGACCCTTTCAATCGCAGCATTGTAGAAGGTATCAAAGCGGGTAAATCATGGCCGCTTGAAAAAGGAATGGATTTCTTCAATCCAATGTATCCTTTGCATCAAGTTGATAGTTCTGGAACCCTTACCTATCGAGGGAAATGGAATCTTTTTGACCAATTCTTGTTGAGCGACGATTTGCTTTTGGGTGAAAATAAGCTGCAATACGTTGCTAACTCGGTCTCTATTCATCGACCAGAGATGATGCAAGTTGGCGGGGATGGCCCTGCTAAGGATATGCCAAGAAGGGCAATTTATAGAGGTGAATTTCAGGATCGTGGCTTCTCCGATCATTTCCCAGTTTATATGGAATTAAAAGTTGGGAAGTAGCAATCCAGAAAACAATCCTGATCGTAAATAGGTCTATATAAGAAATAGTATTTGTTAATATGTTATTGATTATTTCGCCAGCAAAAAAGCTGGATTTAAGCGAAGAAAGCCGATTAACACAACAATATAGTCTTCCTGCCTATTTGGAGGACAGCCTCGAATTGGTCGGACAGCTCAAGGAGAAAGATGAAGAAAGCATTGGCAAATTGATGAATATTAGCCCTCAGCTTTCTAGCTTGAATTATGATCGTTTTCAGGAATTCCATACTCCATTCAAGCCAGATAATGCCAAGCAGGCACTATTGACCTTCAAAGGGGATGTTTACCTAAGCTTCGACTTAGAAAAATATGAAGAAGCTGATTTTGAATTTGCACAAAAGCATCTCCGGATCCTTTCGGGTCTATATGGTCTATTGAAACCGCTTGATTTGATCCAGGCCTATCGTCTGGAAATGGGTACCAGACTCAAAAATCAAAGAGGCAAGAACCTATATGAATTTTGGGGAGATATTATCCATAAGGCAGTACAGGAAGCCATGGATAGCACTGAGGATCAAACGCTAGTTAATCTCGCTTCCAACGAATACTTTAAGTCTGTGAAGGCGAAAAGTCTTAATGGCAAGGTCATAACGCCACAGTTTAAGGATGAGAAAAACGGTACCCTTAAGACGCTTTTTCTTTATGCAAAGCAAGCTAGAGGAGCTATGTGCGATTACGCTATCCGCGAACGCATAACCGATGCCGAAGGCCTGAAAAATTTCACAGGCATGGGCTATCATTACCAAGAAAATCTTTCAGACGAAAATACCTGGGTATTTACCCGCTAAGATTCAGTTACCACGCCTACCTGAATTAAGGGAAGGGATTGTAGTTTAAAGGCTACAATCCCTTTCTTTTTTTGCCTCAAACAGGAATAATTCCTCCCTGTTTTCAGGTAGCAATCCTCTTAAGTTGGGCAATTGTAGATATTTACTTTTAGCCCCAAAAATCCCTGGTATATCCATGACAGAGTTTGACCTTTGGGCATGAAGCTGTTGTACCGGATACCGTTGTTGTTGCCTTTCGGAGCTTTTGCTGCCGGCATATTGTTGAAGTCGAGATGGAGTGGAGTGGATGCTGGAGCGCTAGTGATGGTAGGGCTAATGGTGACGGGCTGGTGGATAGTTATGCTACGTATGCGAGGGGTTTTTCGGGGCTCCATCATGCCTTGGGGATTACTCGGCCTGAGTATGTTATGTTTTGGATATTTGTGGCTAGAGCCAGTTGGTTTGAGACAGGCTGACTTAGTCGCCATTCCGGAGGATAGTCCCGTTGAGCTTGCAGGAGTATTAGAGAAACCCCTCAAATTTTCACCGAAGGGGAGAACTGGCTTGTTAATGACCTACAGCAGAAGGATTGAGGATGATGCTTGGCGTCCGGAGCAAAGGCGAATGAAGTTTTTTGTGAAGGACACCAGCACTTCTTTTGAAGTTGGAGATACGATCTATTTGAAGGGTAGGGTTAAGCAAATTGAGACAGAATCGGCTTCTTATCAAGCTTATTTAGACAAGCAGGGCTTGCAGTATATGCTTTTTGCTTGGAATTCTTATCGGGGTAATGCAGGCACAAGTTGGCGTTTACAGCTTTTTAGGTTGCAGAAGAAACTAAGTAGACATTGGGACGAGTTTTGTGAAGATAAGGTTGCTGCTAGTCTGGCAAAAGCGATGTTTTGGGGGTATAAGCAAGATATAAAACAAGAAACAAAAGAGCGTTTTGCTACTACGGGCTTTAGTCATTTACTGGCAATATCAGGTTTACATGTGGGGATACTTTTTGTGCTATTGAGCAGTCTTACTAAAATCTTTCGTGGCACTTTCTGGGGACGGATTGCCAGTACCTTCTTTTTAATTGGCGCCTTAGTTCTGTTTAGTCTATTGACGGGAGCGAGCGCTTCTGTAATTCGAGCCTCCAATATGCTTGGTGTATATCTACTGGTTCGTTTGGTTCACCAGCGGATTCATCCGCTGAATGTATGGGCATTGTGTGGTCTTTTGCAATTGATATGGGCTCCAGATGATCTCTTGACCGTAGGTTTTCAACTCTCCTATCTAGCAGTAGGAATGCTTCTTTTGGTCTTGCCGATATATGCAAGATGGGTAAAGACCCCTTGGTCTTGGCTTAATCGAGTTTATGAATTAATAGGAGTTAACATACTTGCTACTGCTGCAACTGCTCCATTGGTTTGGTATTATTTTGGGAGCTTCCCGACCTATTTTTTGCCTGCTAATCTGATCGTTGCACCTTTATTGTTCTTGCTGGTTTTTTCAGGCTTTCTTGCCGTAATTCTTAGTATAATCTATTTACCATTGGCGATCTATCCAGCGTACTTAAGTGAAAAGGGATTGCAGCTTTTGGACCTTGTTGCATTAAAAACGGCTGAGCTGCCTTATGCAAGGCTAGACGGATTTCAGGGGCAGGAGAGTGGGTGGGGAATCTTAATTCTTCAATTAGTGGTCTGCTTAATTATCATCACTTTACCTAAGATAATAGGGCTTTTGAATAGAGAGTTTTCGGAAAAGTGGTAAAAAAGCGTAGTTTCAATTCAGATTGAAAACGGAATGTCAGACGAACTACGGATAGGTGTAATCGTATTGTTGATGTTGATTGCGGGTGGCCTACTAGTCCTAATGTTTCTAAAAAGCAGACAAAAGGGCGAGCAGGCGAGCCAATTTCCTTGGCGAGCTTTGATGGGATGGTGTTTTATTTGGGTTTTGGAGAGATTGATCGTTGAGACTTTTAGTCTCGGTAGCTTCCGATGGGT
>CAZHOC010000371.1:0-5944 GCA_964534295.1 uncultured Bacteroidia bacterium
AGAAAGGGCTCTGATCAAGGCATCTCGAAAATCCTCATTTGAGGTCTCCATGCAAAGCAATCCGATACTCGGCAAATAAGGCAAATGGCCCGCTTTAAAATCTGCTACAACTCCCTCAATCAATTCCACAGCTGCACGCACTAGCGCCGGCTTGGATCTGTCGCTTGGATCATCCTCGACATAGTGTGCCTCGACGGGTTTTCCAAAAAGGTCATGGGTGGCAGTTTTAAGCGGGACCATTTGCTCATTATACATATTGCGGTTAGAGTAATTGATGATCTCCGGTCGGCAGCGAAAATGCTCTCTTAGACTCACAATGTTGGGATAGATCACCCCACTGAGCGTATAAATACTCGCTGTCCGGCTATTGAGATGGAACTGCTGCTTGAAAGGATGATTGATCAAGTAGCGATCCAATATTTGATTGGTGCGTTCCATCGGGAACATAGATGAATTTGTAACCACAGAAGTCTGATTCTCATCTCCCACGATAATACTCTTGCGCGCTCGGAAGATCAGATTGAGCATACTGATATCACACTGACTGGCCTCATCTACAATCAGTAGATCAAACTGACCCGGATCCGCTTCGGGAAAGAAACGAATCGCCGTATCCTGCGGCATGATCCAAATCGGCACGACTTCACGGGCTTTCTTGAGATTCTCAATGGCAGAATCTAGGTTGCGCGCAGTATTCTTTCCATAGCCTTTACCGATATTGATGAGATCGTTCCGCCAAGCGGAAAGGGCCGACTTCTGATCCTCACTGATATGCGCTTGCTTGTTCATCCAAGTTTGGTAGGCGATTAGCTCTATCGTCAGTTTTTCGATGTCTTTTTGCAGCAAGCGGAGCTGATCTAGCTTTTCGTCGGTTTCCCCAATCTCTTTGAGACAAGCTGCGATGAGATCATCGAGTTCGCGACGGAAGATGCTCTTTCCCCAATCAATACTTGGATCAGACAAAAGCTCGCTCGCCTTGGGATATTGAGCCTTGAACGATTGGAAACGAGCATGATTTATACGATCCTGTTCTGCTTGCGCCTGGGCTGAACGATAGACTTCAATAGCTTGCTCATACTCATCTGCTTTCGCTGCCTGCAGGGCCTGCATGATGGCTTCCCATTGTGGTACTGCACCGCTGAAATGCGGAATCTCAGCTAAAAGTTCTTCGTAGCTCTCGCGCTCCGCGAGTTGTGTTTTTTGCGCTGAATACTGCGTCAATTGCTCCCAAATGGGCTCCCATGCATCATAATATGCTGGCACTTCCGCCAAATTTCTCTCCCTCAGCATATTGTTGAGATGAGTCATCTGGGTCCGTAAGCTCAAAAACTGTTGGATCTCATTAAGCACCTGCCAGAGGTTCTTGCGGTCAACACTAATGTCTAATGGTCGTAGGGTATTGTGCAACTGAATCGAGAGTTGCTTAAGGCGACACTCTTGCTCTAAGTATAGACTCAGTGTTTTTAGACTACTTTTATCTTCCAGCAGTAAGCCATTGAGTTGGCATTGCAGCAATGCTTTGTGAGGGCTAGAGAGGAGCTTGCGTTGCAGAACGCCTAACTTTTCTTTGCTTCCGAACCTAGCGATCAGACTTAGTACTTGTTGTTGTAGCCATTCTGGCTCTTGAGTTTCTAATATCTCCCCACTAAACTGATAGGCTAACATCTTTTCTCGAGCCAATTCGGCTTGCTGGACATCATGCTCCCATTGCTTGTATAGCGTATAAAGACGATCTGGGGAAAGGACTACTTGCTGTTGCCATTTGACAAAGTGTGGCCATGCTTCCAGTACCGGACGATAAGCCTGCAGCTGCTGAAGGAAGGCTTCATCTAAGCTTTCAACAGCTATGGTCGAAACAGCGGATTGTTGACTCAGGACGCCTTCCCATTTCTCTATTTCCTCAATTGCTGGTAGATTTTCTAAATTCGGCCAGATCAATTCTTCGGCGGCAAGTTCAGCTAAGGGCATTAGTGCTTGCAGCTCAGTGATTTCGTTCAGCAAAGCTGGAATATCAATCCCCTCGCAAATTTCATCAGGAAACCTTAAATCTGCTTGCTCCTCCTGCCAAAGCTTTACCCACTCGATGGCTGTTCGTTCGGTTCCTTCGCCATTCACTGGGTTGGTGAGGGTATAGGAAGCGGCATTTTGGGCAATGAGATGCTCGATCTCGATTTGCAGCTGCTTAAATGCTTGATCCTTGCTCCTTAGCATTTCTTGCATTTCGGCAAGTTGCTCGGGATCATATTGTTGACTCAAATGATCCTTGATGGCATCAATGGCAAATTTAAGATCGTTGAGTTCGGCGCCTTCTTCAACTAGAGAAACGGCAAGATCACGGATAGGAGCGGGTAATTTACCCTTGATCACTTGTAGCGCCTTGGCATATTTAGAGACGATCAAGATTGATTTTCCCTGGGCTACAAAATGACTGGTCAAATTGGCGATGGTATGGCTTTTTCCGGTTCCGGGAGGGCCTTTAACGATGACCGTGTCTTGCTCAAGCAATCGTTTGGCAATCGTCAACTGCTCTTGGTTGTAAGCCAAAGGAAAGAGGAAGCGTTCTGGTACAGGCTCTGAAACACTGGCCTCCGATTGTACTCTAAAAGCCTCTTTGCGATAGGCGATACGTAAAGGACTCCCCGGGCTTCTCAAAGCAAATAGACGCTTGAAATAATCGGGAATCTCATCATTGCGACCTTCGCTACCAAGCGCGTGAATCTTTTCGATGATATTGGCGGCATCGCGCGAGATGTGCATGCCATCTTCTTGCTGACGGACTTGGATGACTGGTGCAAAGTGCAGTTGGACGCCAGCTTTTTCTACCCCTTCGGGGAACGAAAAGTTGAGTTCGCGCCCATTGAAGAAGCCATCATAAACTTGGGGAAATACACTCAGGATGCGAAGGGCAGTAGCGTGATAGGTCGGACCAATATATTGAGGGTCGAGCTGAAATTCGCGACTCTGTTGATTGAATTGATCGACTTCTCGCAAGACAGATTGCTGACGCTCGCGGATGACTTCTTCTCGCTCTTCTGGAAACCATTCAGGCAATAAAGCTGCAAAAGATTGCTCACAGGTGATGGCGCTGCCGATACTGCCCATTTCTAGGCGGATGCTCTGCTTTTCCAATTTGAGTTGCAGCGGCACATGAAAAAGGAAGTTGCGGTAAGCGTGCTTACCGCTACCTCCTGTCAATAGGCCAAATGATAGGTACAGACGACGATCTGGATGCGCCTTTAGCTCATAGTAAAGGGCATGCAAACCATCGTACAATTGAATCAGAGCAGACACATTGCCATGCTCATCATGGTGTTTGCGCAGCGCGCGTTCGTAGGCGAGGCGCAACTCCTCTCTCAATGGGAGTGCGGTAAATTTTTCCATCGCCTGACTATTGGGCTGGACCTGCAGTCGGCCATTGTCTTGCTGAAAGTTGACCCAGCCATCCAAGATGGGCGGGACAGTCAGGTTTTGTACTTCCTCAAGCGGCTTACCATCGACCCGGCCAGCGAATTCACGATAAATGCGAATGCGTTCCGGATCGGCAGTAAAGCTGCAAGAGGCTTCGGCTAATGCGGTAACACTAGGTACACCCGAAGAGTAAGTTTCTATACTTACCCAGCCTTCCAATTGCTCTGGGAGCTTTGGCGGTGCTACTGGGCTAGTGCGATGCAATACGAGCAAAGGCTGTTCGGACTGCTGAAATTGGAGCTGAAGGGCAGGGTTGTCGTTTTGGGCGAGTTGCTGTAAAAGACTCAATTCCCACCAATCACGATGACGACTTTTGCGATAGCCAGCCTCGTAGGTGAAATCCAAACTCGGTTGAGAGGTCTGAAATAGATCCCTCAAATAGCCAAATAGATTGACTAAGGGAGTAGCGGGAGCTTCAACAGCGGTAGTTTTTTTTGCAGCGGACATATTTCAATTCGTTTAGTTCGGTTTTGCGCAGCAGCGATTATGAGCTGCTAGGGCAATAATATTTCACGGCTGCCTCGATCTAGGCCATGAAATCAGACATCAGGCAGTTTGCCTTGAGAGATGTAAAACGATTGATTGTGGGGACTCATTTTTCAGCCCGAAGGACGAACGATGAGTTTGAAGTGCATACACTTCCGTGGTGGGTTGAAGAAACGATTGCTTCTTCGAATAAGCGTTCCGCGAAGCGGTAACGATGGACTGCAAAAAAGATTTAAATATTTGCGATAGGCGATGAAAAGTCTTGGGATTACTTTAACTCAGTCGCTTTGCTTAATGTGATGCTTGGGGTTACGGGCATAGTTTGTTTTGGGTTCAAACTTTTTTTTAAGCGACTGATTATGAGGGAGAAAAATTTTATTATTAAGCAAAATTTCTGCTATTCTACAGTCGGATTGAAAGACATATTTACTCGGTATAAGCGAGTATTCCAGTCTTGATAACGGCCCTCTGATTCGTCGAAAAGTAGAGAGTGGGTATTGGTCCAGTTGACAATGTTTCGCTCTGGCTGGCGCTCGCTTTGCCGATCGATATCTAGCATCTCCAGAACTTGCGGCCGGAAGGGATCCGAACTAGCAATCAGGATGAAGTAATCGGTGGCTTCGGTCTGGCCCATTTCCTGTTGACGTTGGGAGAAATTAAGCGTAGCGGTCTCTCCATCGATCGCCATAATACTTTGACCAGCTTCTAAGAAAGCGCCCCCTTCACTAATCGGAATGGGACTCACCGCTAGGTCAGCACTTAGGTACAAGAGACCAAAGTAAAGCCCTTGGGTACTTTGATTGTAGAGCCTTATCCGGATTTGTTGCGGCTCAAGTACATCCAGTACAAAGCCATTTGTATCTAAAGGGATGGGAGAATCATCTCTGGTGCTAATCATTTCTAAGACAAGCTCCTTTTCATCAATCCGGCTATTGGGATTGGAGAGATTGAGGATATTGTCCCATTTGGAGAGATGTACCATTTCCCGCTGCATGCGCGCATAGGGATTTTGCCGAAACTCATTAAATAGATTGGGCAGTAAGATAGGTCGGTTCAAGTCTCGTTTATGATTGAGACTCACCTTTTGGCCTTCGGCCTTTAAAATATAATTGGCCCTCTTAGCATCTTTTTCTGCTAAAAGATATAGTTGACTCTCTCGCTCACGATCCGTTTCGAGATAGTTTTCGAGCTCTTTGGGGAAGGATGGGAGTTCGCTTTCTAAAAATGATGGCTCGTCAACGAAGTAGCGCAATCGCTCGATCGGGAGACGATTGAGACGAGCGACATATTTTAATTCTGGGTTGAGTGAAAATTTAAGAAGTGGGGTTACCCAACTCGATCTTGCTCGTACGGTTTCAGCTCCAACTTGTCCAACTTGGCCCTCTCCATAGGCCATCGCCTCCGGCGGAACGCCTGCCTCAAAAACATCAAAGATGCTCATTTCGCCCGTAACGGGATGTCGGGAACGAAGCCCATCGCGATAGCCTGCATCGAGCCGCCATGCACTTTGCTCCGGTACAAATCGGATTTCATAACTGGCCCCCAAATGGGCCAACATGCCGCCTAAAAACTGGGGTTCATCTTCACGATTCCAATGCTCGATATAAAAATCAGGATCTGGACTCGCCGATCTTTGGCTCATGCGATTCAGGATATCAGCTTGAATTTCGCGGACATTATGTTCTCCTTTTTTCTGGCGAAGGCTTTCAATCAGACTGTAGGTAAAGAGTCCGCGGACTTCTTCTCCCAATACCATTTCCGAGCTGGTGTTCCGCGTTTTAGCGGCATAAAACTCAAAGAAGGGCATTTCGGTATCGATAGGGCGCTGGCCAAAAGGATTTGGATTCTCCTCTATCCGAGCGGGTAAATCAATCGGACGAAAATGTCTATTCTTGGTATTAGACTCCGCGGCTCCCGCCGGAAGGGCATAACCAGCGTCTGCGATGATACTCAACTGAGCCCCCTGACGATCCATTTGCCTAACTAGCTC
>CAZHOC010000372.1:0-5924 GCA_964534295.1 uncultured Bacteroidia bacterium
CATATAGGCCATTTTTAATATAAAATACTGACTGTCAGGTCTTTAAAATATTTTTTGCTTCCTGTAAAAAAAAAATTTCTGTCAAGTTTTTTCTTTGCGACTTTTTCCGGAGTTTAGTTTTCACGACGAGAGGCAACAGAAGTTTAACTCGACCTTTTTAAGGTCAATTGTACAAAAAGATTTAGTAATCGTAGCATGACAACGACCAGCGTTGACATTTGGAATTCGTGTCTCGAAATTATCCATCAGGAAATTTCGCCCCAGAGTTACGAGACCTGGTTCAGGCCGATAAAGCCTGTCAAGCTGGAGCAAAAGGTATTAACGATTGAGGTACCAAGCCAATTCTTTTACGAATGGCTAGAGGAACACTACCTTGGTTTACTGAAGAAGGCAGTACACCAAACCATGGGCAACGAAGGAAGGCTAGAGTATTCTATTGTATTGGAACAGAATACTGAGAAGCCTGGGAGCGACGCGACTTTACGCTTACCTACCAGCTCTCACCATCCACTCAACCCCAACAATGGCAGGGTGAATCCGCTCGATTCAGGAAGGCCCATTCCGAACCCCTTTGTAATTCCAGGAATCAGGAAGTTTGAAGTTGAGTCCAACCTCAACCCAAGCTACACTTTCGAGAACTTTGTAGAAGGAGACTGTAACCGGCTCGCGAGAGCTGCCGGCTATGCAGTAGCGAACAAGCCCGGTCTTACCGCTTACAATCCGCTGTTTATTTTTAGTGGTGTAGGCCTTGGCAAAACGCACTTGTTGCAGGCGATTGGCAATCAGATCAAAGCCACCCTGCCCAAGAAAGCCGTCTTATACGTATCTTCAGAACGCTTCATCAATCAATTTGTAGAAGCAGTACGGAAGGGAACTGTCAATGACTTTATGAATTTTTACCAGATGATAGACGTATTGCTGGTAGATGACATTCAGTTTCTTTCTGGGAAGGAAAAAACCCAAGACAATTTCTTCCACGTCTTCAATCATTTGCGCCAGTCAGGTAAGCAGATTGTGCTTGCCTCAGACCGCTCGCCCAATGATATGGAAGGGATGGAAGAGCGTCTACTCTCCCGTTTTCGTTGGGGCCTTAATGCGAATTTACAGACCCCCGATTATGGTACACGTAAGCAGATTCTGAAAAGCAAAATGTACACCAACGGTATTGAGCTTTCGGATGAAGTGGTGGAGTATATCGCCCACAATATCAACACCAACATACGTGAGCTCGAGGGCGCTTTGATTAGCCTATTGGCACAAAGCTCGCTCAATCGTGCTGAGGTAGACATTGAATTGGCAAAATCGATGCTCAAGAATTTTGTTGAAACCGTACATCGTGAAATCACGATCGAGGCCATTCAGCAAATAGTAGGCGAACATCTACACGTTGGCGTAGATGATATGAAAGCCAAAACCCGTAAAAGAGCGATCGTCCAAGCTAGACAAATCGCCATGTTCTTTGCGAAAGAAATGACACGCCACTCCCTCAAATCAATCGGACTACATTTCGGGGGTAGAGATCACTCCACCGTGATCCATGCGTTACAAACCGTTACAGACCTAGTCGCAACGGATAAGTTCTTCAAGCAAAGTGTGACGGATATCAGAAAACGAATTAGCCTAGAGATGGGCTAAGCACACTACAATGCTAATTGAGATTTAGGTCGTTCCGCTTCGCGGAACGGCTTTTTTTATGCCTGGTAGCTTCGTTTGATCAATACGTACATCGGACCTCCCATCGCCAATAAGCCGACGCCCACCAAGGCCATTTTGGGATTGCTTATCCCAACATTGATACACACAAGCAATAGACATAGTACATAAATAAGGGGTATCAGCGGATAAAGAGGTGTCTTAAATATCTTTTGATCATCACCCTCTCCTCGTCTGCGAAACACAAAGATAGAGGCAGCCCCTAATGCCAAGGCAAGGCTATCAATAAACATCACATATTCAAGGATATTGCGAAAGGTCTGCAAAGCTGCCAAGGATATCAAACTGATCAAAACATAAAACAAGAGGCCAAATTCCTGCACCTGAGTCTTGGCATTGACTCGCCCAAATATGGGCGGAAGCACCTTGTCTTCTGCCATAGCATAGTACATCCGAGGAGTGCTCATCAAGGTCGCGTTGAGAAAGCCAAGGGCTGAGAGAAAGATGGTAACAGAGGCAAACGTTCTGCCGGCAGGACCTAATAAAACCTCCATCGTCTCAGCTGCTACTAGGTCTGAGTTTTGAATACCCACAAAGCCCAATACTTCAAAGTATGCCCAATTGATCAAGAGGTAAAGACCTACAATCATGCTCATACCGAGTATGATAGCTCTGGGTAGACTCTTCTGAGGATTTTGCACATCACCGCCAAAGTTTACACTTTGATGATAGCCCCCAAAGGTAAAGAAGACGGCTATCAAGCTTATACCAAAGGCCATCAATCCGTTGTCTGTGTGAGGCTCAATTGCCGAGGCTTGTTCTGTATTAGCATCTGGACTAATGCTAAAGGCCGCGATAATGATCACGGCCATCAATAAGATCTTGAGTCCACTCAGGACGTTTTGAGTATGAGAACCCGCCCTTACTCCAAGCCAGTTGAGCAAGCCTAAAGTCAAGATAACTACCCCCGCCATCAATTGGGGATAGGGAGCTGTTTGGTAAGCTGCTGGGGCCAAGGCACTTAAAAGATATTCTGCCCCAATCAAGGAAACCACGGCAAAGCTGGCCCCCATCGTCAACAACAAGGCCCAATTCAACATCAGGGCTAACATAGGATGATAGGCAATAGAAAAGAGCTGGTAAAATCCTCCCGGCACCGATAAACGGCTTCCTATCTCCGCAAAAGTCAATGCGCCAAAAAGACTAATCAAGCCTCCCATGAGCCAGGCCCCAAAAAAGATGCTACTATCCCCTGAGTGATGGGCCACCTCCGCCGGTGAACGAAAAATCCCAATGCCTATGACCAGACTCAGCACAATCATAGCTAAATCAAAAGTCTTGAGTTTAGGTTGAATTGACATAAGGAGGAAGATACAATTTTTTATAAATTGGGATAGTTTAAGATTACGAATACTATGCGATATACAATTTTATTGATCTGTGCGGCGGCTTTGAGCCTCAGTGCTTGCAAATCTACCCAGCAGCTAATGTATGAGGCCATTCCGGCCGATTTCACCATGACCATTTCGCGTACTCCTTGTATGGGTACCTGCCCGTATTATGATGTGACGGTCAATGCTGATGGTAGCGTGAAATTTATTGGTAAGGGGCACGTAAAACTGATGGGAGAGCACAATAAGCAACTTCCCGCCGAAACGGTAGTCGCTATTAAAGAAGTGATTCGTAGTTCTTCTTTTTGGGAGTGGGATGAGGCCTATGACAATCCTAATGTGGCTGATTTGCCTAGTGTAAGTCTGTCTTGCACCATGGATGGGCGTTCGCACAGCGTACTGGCAAGAACTGGCGGGCCCAAAGAGTTTGGCTATATGGTGCAGACTTTGGAAAACCTTATAGGCAAGGACGGTTATGATCCGATCCTTGAATAAAGTAAGGCTAGTTCAAAAGTAGGGAGGAAAAGAAGCGAGTTTTTTATTTATTGAAGATAGCACTTGAAAATATTGAAGCGAGCAATGAAAGTCTTTAGACCCTTATTGCTCGCTCCATCCAAATCATAAGGCATGAATAGAAGTAGACAATTCCTAGGATTTTTAATGATTTTCGCCTTTGTCGGAGGGCTCAGCTTATCCTCTTGCAAAGCCCTCCGTGGCGACCCGCGCAAAAACTGCAATCATCCTAAGCATGGCGAATACATGAAGGAGCAGCAGATGAAGCGCACCGGATTTCAGTAGCCTAGAAACGTTTTTCGATTTTTTGACTCCACTGTCCTTCTGGACTCGTGAGTCTGATCAGGTAGATTCCATCTTCTACATTGGATAGGTCTATCTGGGTTTTTGCATTATTTATACTCCTACGGAGAACGCTTCTACCGAGCAAATCAAAGATTTCGAGTTGAGCGTTCCGCGTAGCGGGAATCTCTAAAGTCAGGCTGCCCTGAGTCGGATTGGGGTATAGCTGAATCTCCCAATCAAGCTTCGGACTGATGCCGGTGGAGGCACCTTCCTCTACTACAACCTGCCCTCCTTGGGTATTTACGGCGATCGGTGTACCATCTAGCCTTTGTAAGACGATACCGCTAAAATCAAGCATCATGCTATCTTTTTGTCCCATCTTGGCGATGTCGTCTACCATCACAAAAGTGAAACGACCTAATTGCCCATAGCCACTTTGCTCCATTTGATCGGTCCGACTGATACCCACATCCACCATATTTTGGTTAGGCAGGTCTTTATGCATTTTGAGCAAACTGCTACCCAGCCAGCTCATATCCGTGGAAATTGATACGCTACCGCTTTGGACAAGACTGGTGTCATAGGTCAAGCTAAAGGCGATGCCATAAAGATCATTTACGGGTAGAGTATCTACGCCCAGCATAATCGGAATCGAAACAGTGTCTCCTACGTTGACGGAATTTCCGTTCAGCACGCTCATATCAAGGTATAGAAGCGGATCGCCCATCATGCCACTACCGCCGGACTTATTGTGAGTCAAGCCATAGTTTTGGAAGATGGCCAAAGTGTCGTCATCGTTGACTAGCCCGTTTCCGTCGGTATCACTAAAGGTATAGTTTACTCCAGAAGGCAGGCTATTGAACCAATCATAGGCCGCTTGTCCAGTATAATTTAGGGAAGCGTTCGGCCGTGCCGTACCCGTGCTATTAAAGGTCTGGCCCAGGGCAAGAACATCTAGATTATTGGCGATGCCATCATCGTCTGCATCACCCGGCCAGACACAATAGGGACTGAAAAAGCCGTTTACCGAGTCGACATCAATACCACAACTGTTGCTGGCACCTAAGGTGATTAAATAATTTCCATCTGCGGCATAAGTATGGATAAGACTTGCGCCTATGGCCGTATTGCCATCACCTAGGTGCCAAAATAGGGTAGTGCCAAAGGAACCTGTACTAGACAGAAATACTTGATTACAGTCAACCACACTATCTTGAATGATGGCAATAGGAGCTGGCTCAAGGAAGGCATCTACGGTATCACTTGTCGCACAACCCAAAGTCGGATCTGAAATGTCTACATAATATATTCCTGTGGTGGGCATTGTGATACCAGCGGTAGTAGCCCCTGTATTCCAGATAAACTGCCAGTTAGGATCAGGATTATCAACTGCTACTAGCATGTTTTCACAACCAGAGGTATCCGGCCCAATATTAAGTTCGGCACTGAGGACAGGGGCTTCTATGATTTCAATGGTGTCAGTGGCCTGACAACCGGAGAAGTTATCTGTAACGGTGATACAAAATTGTCCATAGCCATTGTTTAGCCCACCAACGGTAATGGGAGCACTTGAACCATTGCACCAATCATAAGTGTAATTACCTCCTGGCACAGTAGCGTCAAGGAAAACTGTATCACATGTGACAATATCGGGACCAAGATCTACCACAAATTGACCGTTGATCACAAACACACTGTCAAGGGAACCGCCAGAGGCATTGGTAACGTAGAGGGCATAACCTTGGATACCAGAAGAAATACTTACCCATGGATTGGGGCTAGTTGGATCGTCAAGGCCAATGGTCGGCGACCAACTGTAGGTGTAGGGGCCGGGGCCGCTGCCGGGAAGGACTGTAGTTAGAAGTTGTACGCTGTCGCCAGGAATACAAAGGCTGACAGTATCGGCAATGATATCAACCAAGGGAGCCTGCGCGTAAACGGCAGTTGATCCCATGATCAAAAAGGTAAACAGAAAGCTGTATAGTGATTTCATATGTATAAGAGGTTTCTCAGCATACGAGTAGAAAGTATCGCTGCCTAATTCAAAGTACAGAAAATTAAAAAACTGAACATTATCTGATT
>CAZHOC010000373.1:0-5910 GCA_964534295.1 uncultured Bacteroidia bacterium
CTCTTGAAGGCCCACAAACCGGCGCGCTGGCATAAAAGTCTGTAAATCGAATACCTTCAGCCGCCATTTGGTCGATCCGAGGCGTCTTGATCAGTTTTTGGCCATACACCCCAAAATCACCAAACCCAATATCATCCACATTGATGAGGATAATATTGGGTGATTGAGCGTTCGCCGAAGGCGTAATACCTCCACAAAGCACTAAGGCTAGCAGCAGCCTACAATACCAAAATCTCGAAAGTCTCGCGTGTTGTCTCATCATTGATGTTTACCAAATAAAGTCCCTTGGACAGACGTCTGAGGTCAATACGAATTTGGCTAGCACCAGGAGGGATAATCTCTTCTTGCACCCGCTTTCCTTGCAGGTCGAAGATTTCTACCGTGATGGGTATCGTCGCAAGTTGAGACAATTGTACACTCAAGATATCTTGGGTCGGATTGGGAAAGAGGCGGTATTTAGCTTCTTGCAGAGATTTTACCTCCACACTTTGAGAGTAGCTAAACTGTCCATCGAAATCTACCTGTCGCAGGCGATAGTAAGTCGTACTGGCAGGCAAATACGGATCTTGATATTGATAAGTCTGTATTTGCTGACTGTTACCGGCGCCTTTGATCTGGGCTATCTCGACAAAGCCTGCTCCACCAACCGAACGTTCCAAGCCGAAGTAATCGTTATTTTCTTCAGTCGCAGTCGTCCAACTTAAAGTAACACCTAGATCGTTCTGCGAAGCAGTAAAATCCAATAATTCTACTGGTAAATCCGTCGCAACTATGTCTCCAATTACAAATCCGGCCTCTGCAAAGCTAAAATAAGCGACTTCTTCGAGGGTGTGAACGATCTCGGCATCTCCGCAAGTTTCCTCTTCGAGGAACACTTCCACTTGGCCTCCGGCTACTGAGCGTTGGCGTAAAGCACAGACATCCGCTCCGTTGTAGCTGGCAATTTGACCGAGGAAAAGCCCAGCGTGCTCATAGTTTTGCTCAAAACGTAAGGTGTCCCAAACCTCCTCCACCAGATTGTTGGTTTGCTGCACCTCAAAAGGTAGATAGCCATCAAACTCTCCCGGCTCGATAGCGATATAGCCTACAGTTTCTGCCATATGGATGCCATCACTGCCTTGCACTTCCTGCAAACGTAGTCGAAAGCTAGTAGTGGAAGCGTTATTGTGATTTTGACGGATCGCTACTGGACTAAGCTCGCGCGTGCTCATGGTCTGTGCTAGCACTACAGGGGTAGTCGTAAAGCTTTGGGGGAAGCTATGATCGATGAAATTATGATCAAGCGAAAGCGTATCCGCCATTAGCTTTTTGCCGTTGGGAAGGGTGTGGATACCGGCTTCTACTACAAAATAAGAGACGGTCTCAAAAGCGTGGGTAAGATCCAAGCAGTCCCATTCTTCGACTCTGATTTCGAAACTATTTTGGCTGACATTGCGGACTCTGATCGTAATCGGGTCAGCTCCTGCATAAGAAGGCGCACCCGTGACGATGATGGGTCTTTGGTAGCTACGATTGAGATTGACAGTCAGCCAGTTGTGGTCTACACTCACTTGGCCCACTTCGCCCAAGGTATCAGTTTGGGTTGGGACTAGCCCTTTGATCCAATCCGTAAGCACCTCCATATACTCCTCATCCACTAGGCTTTTGGCCAAGGGGGGCATGGCGTCAGCGGCCACGCTATGATCTCGTAACCATAGCTCAGAATTGGCCGTATCGCCGGGCAGCACCACATTAGGGACGTGAGAGGCGGCGCTGATCGTAGGCCCATTGATGAGGTCTTGACTGGTCATTAGCGTATTGATACGGCCGTCAAAGTTGGCATTTACTCCTCCTGGCTGGTGGCAATAAGCACAGTTGGCATCCAGATAAGAGCGAACTTTATAAGCGTTGATGGCCTTCGGATCATCAAGTGACACATTGCGTAGATATTGCTCTGGATCGCCTATGGCTTGATTAAAGATGTCAATATTGGCCCAGGCATTGAGCTGATTATCGGTATTGCCTGTTTGTGGGTAAGTGAAGTCTCCATTGAGTTGCTGGGTTTTAAGCCCTAGAATTTGCCCGGCATTTTCATTGTGGCAAGTCAGGCATTCTCCTCGGCTGGGGAAGGTCCAAGTCTGTTGCCAGCTTTGACCGGCGGGATCAAGGATGTTGAAGGCCTTGGTCGCTCCGCTCGAAAGCAAATCTGCATCACTTTGATCATCCCGCCACTGATAAGTTAGACCATAAGCTTTGCCACCACTGCCGATGATGATAAAGCGAGTTTCCACCTTGGTGGTGGTATTGGGATTGCTTTCATCTAAGGCGAGCTCAAAGTGCTTTATGATGACCGTTCCCTCGGGGAAGTCCCAAGGATCTTCGGCATCAAAGACAACCTGCTCCGCAGGGCTATCAAAAGTACCATCATTGGGTAGGGCGATCCAGCGCTGCTTTTCTGCCCGGTCTGACCAGAGCGGGGTGTTGACGGTGTAAGGAATGAAACCAGTAGCAGGCGTCATATTGCTGAGATTGCTAAAGGCCCCAGTCGCGGAAAGCGTAAGCGGAATACTCGCATTTTGGCCCGGATTTTTGATGAGTTTCATCATCGTACCATTGGTTCGCATCAACATGATATCACCCAAGGGAGATTCAAAGATGGTATAAGCGGCGCTTGGGATATTGGGAAGCTGCTCGGAAGTGGTGATTTCCGTAATTGGATCATAGTCTACAGCCCAAGCATTTTTCTTGCTGATATCCGCGGTGATAACCTTGCCATAGAGCTCTGGATGGAGACTACCTCGGTAGACACAACCTAGCATGATGTTGCTAGCCTGATTGCGGGCAGGCGAAAAAATAGGCTCGGTCAAAACGCCTCTAAAAGGATTGGGCTGGGGTGCCGTTGGCGGGGTACGATCCCAGGTAATGGCACCGGTAGGTCCTACGCGATAAGGCCAACCATAATTGTGGCCTTTTTCGATGCGATTGATTTCTTCACCATTGTGGGGGCCTACCTCACAAACCCAAGGATAGCCGCTGACTGCATCAAAGCTCAGTTTCCATGGGTTACGGTGGCCAAGACTGTAGTACTCTTCCATGAGGCTACTATCCGCAGCCAGCCAGGGATTATCGTTCGGTATGCCGTAACCAATCCCAGAAAGCTCATCTGGATAGGCCTGAGGTAGTTTTTTGCGAGGCGGATGACTTTTGAGTGGATCTTGATCTACGTCTATGCGCATAATGCCCCCGACCAAATTGTGCTCGATGCGCTGCACATCATTCATGATGGTGTCTTTAGCAGATAGGCCCGTGTAGGGGCCAAAACCTCCGCCGTGGGCATCGCCAAAAGGGATATATAAAAAGCCATCAGGACCAAAGTCTATTTCTCCCACGTTGTGGAACGATCCCCCCGGTACAATCTGCTGGATCATGATCAATTCTGTGCTGAGATCGAGCTGACCTGTGCTAGAAAGGAGCTTGAATCGACTCAGTCTCCGATGAGTATTATTACTCATATAAGTAATGTAGACGTACTCGCGATTTGGCGAAGCTGCCTGCCCAAATTCGGGGTGGAAGGCAATGCCTTTGAGGCCAAAGCGACTATTGGTAAAGGGGGTGCCATTGGCGATATCGCCAATCAATACTGCACTAGGACTCGCCTGATCAAAGTCAAAGCGATAAATCTTGCCTTGCACAGTACCCATCACCATAATATTGGTGCCGGGCATGCGACGAGCCGTGATGACACTGCCCATTCCGGTACCGGTGTAAGCGTTGGTCCATTGCCAGGTGCTAGGCAGTTGATTGGGAAAGGCACCTGCCAGATAACCACTAAAGGGCTCTGCGCTAGTAAGACCAGGGCCCGTAATCATGGGGGCTGCGGCGATCCCTAGTAGGAGTACTAAGGCTATTATCAGGTTCAGGCGAATGTTAGAAAAGAGTGAGCGAAGGCCAAAAAACTGCTGATCAGGGTCCATATGCGGCCTAGCAAATAAATTTACACTAGTCTATAAACAAAAGCCTATCTGCTTGACAGATAGGGATTCACTAGCTAAAGGCTAGCGTCAATTCCGAAAAATACGAGCTTGGGTAGGGTAAGTTTGTGTTTCTAACCTAAGTTAGAATTTGAGCTAAATTAAATACAAAAATCTGGATTATTCAAAATTATATTCAGATTCGGGTATGGATAGTTGCTTAAACAGCAAGTGCTTAAACCTAAAAAGGCGAGACTAAGCGTTCCGCGAAGCGGGGAACCTAAAACTGACGGGAGAATAGGTAATCGCGAATCAAATCAAACTCTTCCCAATCCTCACGACGTAAAGTGATGATCTGATCATTGAAATGGATGGTAAGGATATTTTGCTCACCATCTAGCCGTGGGTTGGCATAACGTAAAGGGAAAGCATTATTCTCGCGCTTGAAAAGAATCTCATAGACCGAAATCAAAGAGAAGTGCTCATTGACAAAAAAGATCTGTGCGTAGGTCTTTTTGAGCTTGGCATAAGCGAGCAAATTGCCAAGTCCGACCGCGATTATCTCCCCAATCACCGCAATCCACAGGATATTAAGGCCAGCTCCTTGGGAGACAACTTTGACCAAAATCCCCAACATAAGGACTACATTAAAACCTCCGATATATTGCATCGCAAAGCCTTGTAGGACCAAAAGACCATTTTTAGAGTTAGGAAAATGTTTACTATGAAAACTGGTCATTTATGAAGGGTTGAAGGATTGAATATTTGAATGCTTGAATTTTGAGGTGCTAACTAGGGCGATATTCTGCGTATCAGCGCCCAAGGTTTTAGCAAAATTGATAGAGGCCTCGTCGCTCTCCGTCAAAAATCCAACACTTCATCAATTCAACAATTCGCTAAATTTACTCAAAGCGACTGAGCTCTTCTTTATATCCGCGCAAAAAATCAGCTGTAGCCATACGCTTTTTACCAGCCAACTGGAGTTGATTGATCTGCAGCCAGCCGTCTTTGCAAGCGACTAGTATTTGCTCATTGTCAGCTCCTTTTATGCTTCCCGGCTGCGCCGAACGCTTATCCTCAGTCATACTGACTTGCAAAATCTTACAATTAAGACCTTCCAAAGTGGTCCAAGCTGCTGGATAGGGAGACAGTCCTCTGATATGATTATATACTTCTACGGTACTTGCCTCCCAATTGATTCGACAATCTTCCTTATGGATCTTAGGTGCTGGATTGCGATAGAGCTTGTCGTCCTGCGGTTTGGCCTCTAATTGCTTGGCATCTAGGCCTTCCACTGTTTTGAGCACGAGTTCGGCTCCCATTTCCATCAATTTGTCATGCAAATCCCCGGCTGTCCAATCACTCGGTATTTCAGTTTTCTCTTGTAGGAGGATCGAACCCGTATCAATTTTATCATCGATCATAAAGGTAGTAAGGCCCGTTTCGGTCTCTCCATTCATAATCACCCAGTTGATAGGGGCCGCTCCGCGATAATCGGGTAGGAGAGAGGCATGTAGGTTGAAAGTACCGATACTAGGCATACCCCAAACCACCTTAGGCAGCATGCGAAATGCCACCACGACCATCAAATCTGGCTGGAGCGCCTCCAATTCACTGATGAATTCTGGATTGCGCAGTTTCTCGGGTTGTAAAACGGGAATCTCCTGGGAGACCGCATATTCTTTGATAGCCGAAGCTCGCAGCTTACGTCCCCGCCCTGCAGGACGGTCGGGCGCAGTTACTACTCCCACCACTTGATGGGCCTCAGATTGATGTAAGATTTGTAAAGAAGGGACCGCAAATTCGGGCGTTCCCATAAAAATGATACGCATGGCGCGAAGTTAGGCGATTTCTTGGCAAGCAACAACCTTCATTTTTGGGCTGTATGAGGCACTTTTGAGAAAAGCAAATAATTTTTATAAAAAATCTTTTCAAAATCAGCGTCACGAAGACGCATAGC
>CAZHOC010000374.1:0-5905 GCA_964534295.1 uncultured Bacteroidia bacterium
AGATTTTGCCTGGAATCACACCCATAACATTGGGGGTGTTGTTGAGTAAGAGGAGAAGTACTTGAGATTTTAACAAGGTAGGTAGCACTTCTGAATGGGGGATATAATCAACTCGCTCTACCACATCCATGAGGCCGTTTTGCTCGAGATGCTGGAAAAGCACCTGATCGGTTTTGCCGATAAAGCGTAGTTTGAGATCCTCTTTTAGTCCCGGGACTTCCTGGCAGAGTTCGCCGAAGGCTTTCCACAAAAGAGCTGGATTGCGGTCTGTATTGAGATAGCCAATATGATTAAAGGAAAACTCAATCCCTGGTTCTCCTGATATTTCTTCAAAATCAGCATGATCGAAACCATTGGTGACTAGTCGGACATCCTCTTTGCCCATTGCCCGAAATTCATCTGCCCAAGTCCAACTAACCGTGACCAGTTTGTTACATTCATCCACAACTGATTTTTCTAAGCGGTGGTGTTTACGGTCCGCCCATTTGGAGAGCATCAATTGATCGTAAAAATCAATATTGGTCCAAGGGTCTCTAAAGTCTGCGATCCAAGGGATGTTGTGTTTACGCTTAACACCTCTTGCGATCAAATGTACCGAGTGGGGCGGACCAGTAGAGAGAACAGCATCAACCTGATTTTCTTTGAGCCAGTCTCCGCTAAACTTGATTGAAGGTTTGATCCAATATTTACGAGCATCAGGGATGAAAAAATTTCCTCTGATCCAAACCGCCAAACGTTGTGTGATAGAAGGCTTCTTGTCTTCCGAGAGAAAACCTGAATAAACCCGTCCTTTTTTGCTCTGGCCAGTGAAGCGCTTGTACAATTCATAGGGCTCCCAGATAGGGCCTCTTAATACTACCTGCCCCTCGACTACATCATGCTCTAGCGTCTCATCTAAGATCGGATAGGCCGCATCTTTAGCCGTATATACGATTGGTTCCCAACCGTACTCACGTAAGTATTTGCAGGTTTTGAGTACGCGTTGTACCCCGGCACCCCCGCTAGGTGGCCAATAGTAGCAAATGACCAGAACTTTTTTCATGTCGGGAAATTTTGAAATTCATGCTTCAGATGCAAAGTTTTTCCCGAAATTGCCACACATGAAGCAAAAGATTCTCATCGTAGTCGGAACTCGACCCAATTTCATCAAAGTTACGCAGTTTGATAAGGTATTCAACCGTTATCCAGAGGACTTTGAGTACCGCCTTTTGCATACTGGGCAGCACTATGATCAAAATATGTCGAAAGTGTTTTTTGATCAGCTCAAACTAAGAGAACCCGACTACTATTTGGGGATCTCCAACGGTACCCCGGCGGAACAGATGGGGGAAATAATTATTGCGCTTTCTGGTGTGATCAAGGATTGGACGCCTGACCTCATCGTGGTGGTTGGAGATGTGAATTCTACTTTTGCAGCGGCCTTGGCGGCCAACAAGCATGGGGTCAAAATCGCTCACCTCGAAAGTGGCTTGCGTAGCCTCGACCGAGGGATGCCGGAAGAGATCAATCGCATTTTGACCGATCAAATCACCGAAATGTTTTTCGTGACGGAACAGTCAGGTTGGGACAATCTTATTGCCGAAGGCAAAAGTGAGGATCAACTTTACTTCGTAGGCAATACGATGATCGACACTTTAGTCGCTTTTGATGATGCCATCCAAGCTTCTCCTATCCGTAAGGAGCTAGGAGTGGAGGATAAATCTTTTGTTTTGATGACCATGCATCGCCCCGCGAATGTGGATAATCGCGAAGGGCTAGAAAAAATGCTGCAGGTGATTCGCTTCATTTGTAAGGAAACTACCTTGGTATTTCCGATCCATCCTCGGACTAAGCATCGTCTTGAAACACATGGTCTATGGGAGGATTTGACGGCTATTGACAACCTCGTATTAGGCCCTCCTATGGATTATCTCGCTTTTCAGCATCTGATCGCACATTGCGAATTTGTGCTTACTGATAGCGGTGGCATACAGGAAGAGACTACATTCCGTCAGGTGCCATGCCTGACCTTGCGTGATAGCACTGAGCGTCCGAGTACGATCACATTGGGTACCAATGAGCTCGCTGTCTTTGATGTCGCCTTGCTCGAGGAGCAAATCAAACGCATTCGCAGCGGTACCTTCAAGGACGGTCAGATTCCTCCAAAATGGGATGGTAAAGCCACAGATCGTATTGTTGAGGTGCTGAAGCAGGAGTTGGGTTAATCCTTCCAAAACTTCTCATTCACCACTTGTCCATCGCGCTCCCATCGTAGGAGATAGAGACCTGTGCTTAGCTCCTTGAGCGGGACTTGGATTTGGTTGTACCCTCCGGGAACGCTGATCTCTGATAGCTGACGCCCCTGCATATCAAAAATTCTTATTGTACTAGGAGTGGCGACTGAGCGTTCCCATGCAATGGAAAGAACCTCACTCGCTGGATTAGGGAAAATGCTCAATTCGCTTTTTGCGAATGATTCATCAATATTCGTACTAGCACTGCAGAAAATGTCGTTGAGCTTCTCCCAGAGCTGGTTATCAAAGGACGAAACGGCTAATTGACTATCCCCAGATGCATCTCCTTGCCTAACAACGACAAGCTCCATGCTCGGTACTACGTAGATTTTTTGATCGTTTTTGCCAAGGGCCGCATAGCAATCGTTCGGCGCAGCCGGTATCAAATCCGACTGAAATTGAAATTGCACCGTAGGCAACATATGACTGCCTTGCCCATTGAGCCACCAGAGATAACCATAGGAAGCATTGAGATTTTGTGAAGGAGTGATCATGGATTGGAAGTAATTGCTATCATGCAAGAGCGTATCGCCCTCCCAAATTCCCTGACCTAGCATTAACAGTCCAAATCTTGCCATGTCTCTAGCACGCCCAAAGCGCACGTAATTCAGCCAAAAGCCTCTCATACCAATGCGCTGAAGCATGCGTTGCTGGGTATAAGCGTTGATGCTTTGCCCAGAAGCATTGGCAACTACATCTAGCAAAAGTCGATAAGGAGCATTGTAATAAGCCCAGCGCGTCTCTGGATCTGTGAGGTATTGTAGGCAAGAATCGGAAAGACAATTTTTGTCTGCGATATTGTCATCTAATCCCGTATTCATGCTCAATTGGTGTCGAATCTTGATCGCAGCTTCTTGAGCAGCGGTAGCACCCGTCCAACCTGTGCCTAGATATTGGGAGGTGCTATCCTCAATATTTAACAGGCCTTCGTCTTGCGCCATCCCGACCAAAAAGGCCATCAGACTTTTCCCAGAGGAAGCCCAATACCAAATCGAGTCTCGCTTAAAATCATCGAAATATACCTCCAAGGCGATCTTACCTTTGTGGAGGACGATAAAGGATTTGCTATTTTTTTGATCGAGAAAATCGACAAGGCTATCCACTTTTTCAGGACACCAGCCTAAACTGGTAGGAGAGACCGTATCCCAATTTTCTGTAAGCAGAGGAGGGTAATACAAATCCGTTTGAGCAAAGCTCCAAAGACTGCTCAGCAAGAGAGAAAAGATAAACACAAAACGCATAAAACGACCTTTTGGACTTTGACTGTCAAGGTCCGAAATGGTTTAATGTCGTTGAAATTCTTTTTCGACTAAGTCTTGCAAGTGGGGAACTTCCGACCATTCGATTTTGATCTCCTTACAGCCGTTAAAGTTTGCTAGTTCGCGCAATGAAAGGGCCAAAGAAGGCGCTAGGGCATCAAAGTCGTCGAAATTAGGCTCTATCCACAATTTGCGAATATATAGGATTTGTTTGTTGCGATCTGCTTTTGGGTCCAGACGGCCTACCAATTGATCTCCAAAAAGGATCGGCAATACAAAGTAGCCATACTTACGTTTGGGAGCAGACACATAGCATTCGATCTGATACCAATAATCAAAAAGCATCTCTAGCCTTTTGCGTTGGATGATGATATTGTCGAAAGGAGATAAGAGGGTAGCTCTTTTTTTACCGATTCTCGGAACGCTCCGACTAAGCGTTGCCGGGAAGGCGTAATATTCATCACTGGCGCCATCGATTTGAATGGCTTCTATTTCCCCTCCTTCGACCATTTCAGCTAGGGTCTTTTTGAGCAAGTTGCGATAGCCTTTGCGTAAGTAACCAATCTCTTTCAAACTGGCGAAGGCCCGATTTTGCAAACAGCGTTGGATCAAGTGGCGAGCCATTTCCTCCTCTGTCGGGAAGCTAGTATCTACCCAGTCGGGTAGGACACGTTCGGGTAGGTCATAGACTTTTTGAAAGCCTCTTCTCTCGGCTATCATGAGTTCCCCTTCGTGGAACAATTGTTCGAGAGCCTTTTTGGCTGGCTTCCAATCCCACCATTCGCCTGCCTTCTTATCATGGGCAGCAAAATCCTTAGAACGTAAAGGGCCTTCTGCTTGGATGCGTGCCAGTACCTCTGCCATTTCCTTGGGGGGCTGTCTAAACCATGAGTTTTCCCCGTTTTTGATGGATTGCTTGCGCGGAAGGCTGTAGCGATAGTCTTCCATGGGCAGATAAGCAGCTGCATGACTCCAATACTCAAAAGTGCTGCGATCCTTAGAGACTAATTGGTCTAACATCTCCGGTTTGAAGTTGGAGACCCGCGTTCGCAAAACGTGAAGATGCGCTCTTTCGATCACCGAGATGGTATCAATTTGTACGTAACTTAGCTGATTGACAGCCTTTTGGACAGCTTTCTTGCCCTTGCCAAAGGGATTGGGTTTGAGCAATGCTTGCGCTTCTAGGGCAAGTCTTCTGGCATGCTTTTGCGAGAGGGTTTGAGTAGACATCTTAGCGGGTAAGGATCGCGATGAGCAATAAAATTAAAGTGGCTATGGCCACGGCGATAATAATACGGATCGTTGATAGCGGACGTTTGCCATAGATGCGGCCCGTCTGAGCATTGACGATAAATTGAAAGTGTTTGCCTTTGTAGGGAAAGACAACTATCCAAATCGGTACCCAGATATGTCGAAAGGTAATAGCACTTTTCTCTGAGACTACCTCTAACTTTTTGTTGCCTTCGATCCGTTTGTTGTTGCTGGTGAGCTTATTGCGAGCCTGATTGGTCAGGTCTTTGTCGATTTGCATGTCAGCTTCTTCGAAGAACTTTATGTCGTCTTTTTGGTAAAGCTCCACAGCCCATTCGGTTCCCATATAGCGGTCGCTAAAGCGGACGGTATCTTTGGTATCAAAGCCAAGCGCACTTTCTGAGCCTTTTTCTTTAGCGTCGGAGCCGAGAACAAAAAAATTGTCGTAGAGATGCTCGAAATAGCCATCAATTGACTCCCAGAGGGTACCCGATTGCTGCTTACCTCCGCCGCCTCTCCCACGACCGCCTTTCCCTCTATTGCCTTTGCCGCCTTTATTGCCTCCACCTCCGCCACCACCATCAGGAATGGTGTAGGTGTATTTAAAACCAGCATCTCCGCGCCATTTGGTACGAGTGTAAGCATCAATCAAAAAGGCAGGCAGATATACCCCTTTCATATTCTCTGGATTGAGAACAGATTTAATGCCCGGGGCATAAAGGTTGAGAAAAATGGGTCCTAAATACCGTCTTAGTTTTGAAGTCGCGACTTTGCGAGGGATAACTGGAGGGATCATCTGGTCAGGAAAAAGGATCTTATTTTGGCGATCAGCTCCTTCTTTCAGATCCGTTCCTCCGCAAAATGGACACTGTTTGAGCACCGCGTCGCGCTTTACGGCAACTACCGCATTGCATTTCCCATTGCCGCATTTGTACTCTTTGAGCGGGTATTTGCCAAAGCCTCGGGTAAAATCACGAAGATTGACGCGATCTTTGAGGGCTTTTTTGGTGACGACATTGTCGTAACGATTGGATAGTTCTCGTTTGTACTTACAGTTTGTACAAGCGAGCTTACGCTTCCCTTCGATAAATTTTAATTGCCCCCCACATTCTGGGCACTTCG
>CAZHOC010000375.1:0-5898 GCA_964534295.1 uncultured Bacteroidia bacterium
TAAGCCTATCGATGAATACCGCAAGATGGCGACTCGTGTCAATTTCAGACTCCTTACCATCTTTGCTTATTTCGATGTCAGAGGCCGCATATGTGAGCACAAAACAGAAATTCTCGACGGGATAGAAGCCCTACTAGAAGATCACCTTCCTCAGATTGAAGAGGAATTAGGCACTTACGCTGAGCTTCAAGAAAAATACAATAAAGCGGGCCTCCAGAAGAAAAATGCCATTTGGAGTGCTTTAAAGCAATCAGATAGCCGCCTTTTAGTAAAGTTATTGGATAGCCCAGCTTTGCCGCCTAAACCAAGTTTTTTTCAATGCGTGATGGCATTAGGAGCGGGTGGGACGGCTCAGAGCGAATACCTCAAGAGCAACTATCCGGCCCATCTCTATTACAACCTCAACGAGCTGTTTAAAGAGACAGATAGTAAACAAGAAAGACGCAATAAGCTCCGTGAAGTAAAGCGTTTTTTGTCTGTCTATATGCGCGGCCGCAAAGCGGTTGTCTTGGATACTCAATTTATCGCTGATAAAACTCGCATCGAGATCGCTGAATTCGTTCGCCAAAACGGTGGCAAGATGCAGTATCTCTTCTTTGAGCGTTCGCTAGAAGCGCTTAAAAAAGAAAGTACTTGTGAGTTGGAAACCGCAGAAATCAGTACTGCTTATCAGCATTTAGAAATGCCCCATCCTTGGGAGGCGCATAGCATCGAGATAGTTTAGTGTGTTTATCACAAGATGGTTGGCTTTTGTATTGCCGCTGCGCGGAACGCTTATCTCTATCGTTCTGCGAAGCAGTTAACGACCCAAAGATCCCGGATAATGTTCATCCTTCACATTTCCGGGATGACAAGGAATTTTTCCTAAGTGTTTGTTAATTAGTTCGACGGCTTATTGAGTAAATAAAAATTCTGAGCAAGCTAATTATCATATGAGGTAATGGTCAATCTTCACGCAAAAGCCTTTGTATATATCTTAACAAACTTCTCAAGATCAACTTTGTACGTAGGAGTTACTACAAACCTCAGAGAACGAATTAGCGATCATAAAAATGGATTAGGTTCCGAGTTTTGTATTAAATACAATTGTGATCAATTAGTATTTTTCAGAGATTTTAACTCGATTTCTGAAGCGATCAGCTTTGAAAAGCGATTGAAGCGTTGGCGAAGGAAATGGAAAGAAGAGATAATCGAATCATTAAATCCAGAGTGGAAAGACCTGAGCTTCGAAATAGTCGTTTAATAGAATACTCAGAGTAGCTCTTATTAATTTCTATAAATGATCCACCAAATTGGTCATCCCGGCCAAGGTACGCGAGCCGGGATCTTTCTTTCTATTGAGCAAAATGCTTATCTCTATCGTTCTGCGAAGCAGTAATGAAAAAACAACTGGATCGCCCCGAACTAGTACAAAGCAAGCCCCAACAATCAGCTTTCTTTATTGCGCATATTGTCGATCACAGAAAGGACAATATAGAGCAATAAAACCAAGGGAATGGCCACATATTGCAGCGCGATAATCAAAACGAGTGAGAGTGCGATCAGGATATAACGCATCTCATTGCCTTTAAAACTAAAGGATTTGAACTTCAACGCTAATAGCTTGATATCCGCGATGAGGATATAACTCGAAAAGAGCGTGATCCCAATCAACACCCAAGTATTGCCGAGGGCAGTGCCGAGCCAAGATTCTGGCTGCCAGCGAGAAATCATCCAAAGCGAAAAGATCAACATAGTGTTTGCCGGTGTAGGCAGACCATAAAAAGCATCCGACTGACGTTCGTCAAGATTGAAGCGGGCCAACCTTAAAGCCGAAAAGATGGGAATCAAAAAGCCTAACAAAAAGTAAGGCAAGTCTTCAGGCACTATGGGGTGCCAAATCACATTAGGCACAAATTCTTTGCCGACAGAGGTTTGAATCATTGCAGCCATCACAAAGCCAGGTACTGCGCCAAAAGTAACCATATCAGCCAATGAATCGAGTTCCTTACCCACAGGTGAGCTTACTCCCACCAAACGAGCCACAAAGCCATCTAACCAATCCATCAGTAATGAAGTGGCGACCATAATGGAGGCTCCCAAGAGATTATTGGTGGCCACAAAAACGAGAGCGACCATGCCGCAAAACAGATTGGAAGCCGTAAAAATATTAGGAAGTGATTTTAACATAAGAATGCCTTAGGCCCGAAATATAGTAAACTATTTGCGGTAAAGGCCTTCTTTTTCGAGGTAGTCAAAGACTTTTGGAACTACCATATAACGGACAGAATGATCCGCCTGAATCACCTTACGAATGTAGGATGCTGAAATATTGAGCAGAGGTGCTTCGAAAAAACGGACATTTGGATGATCGTCAAATTGGGAAGCTTCAGCATCAGCGCGGGGATACACATAGAGTGGATAATACTTGATAATGCTCTCGTAGTTTTTCCACTTATGAAAATGCTGAAGATTATCCTGCCCCATAATAAGCGCAAATTCATAGGACTTATATCGGTCGCGCAGATGAGTAAGCGTGTCGATTGTATAAGAGGGCTTAGGAAGGGAGAATTCGACATTGGAAGCCTGCAACTGAGGATGATCTTCCAAGGCCAGCTCCACCATCCGAAAGCGGTCGAACTCCGAGAGTAAGTTTTTCTTTTGTTTGAAAGGGTTTTGAGGCGAAACGATAAACCAAACCGCATCGAGTTTTGACTCGTTCAGGGCCGTTTGTGCCAAAATAAGATGCCCTACATGGATAGGATTAAAAGAGCCAAAATAAAGTCCGACTTTCATACTACTGATTGCTTACTTCTCGTCCGATAATCTCTGCCATTTCCTCTATCGCTTCTTGCAAATCATCATTGACGATGATATGATCAAATCGAGGAGCGTAGCTTAGTTCATGCTTGGCCTTAGCATAACGCTTTTGAATTTCTTCATTGTCGTCTGAACCGCGGTTTTGCAAGCGTTCCAATAGGATCTCCGGTCTAGGCGGTTGAATGAAAAAAGCCACAGCTTGATCGCCATATTGGTTTTTGATGTTGAGTCCACCTTCTACGTCCACATCGAAGATGGGCATTTTGCTTTCGTTAAGGATGCGATCTACTTCCGAGCGCAAAGTGCCATACCAGCGTCCCGGATAGACTTCTTCGGACTCGACAAAATCGCCAGCTTCTTGACGCTGCAAAAAGTCTTCTAAGCTGAGAAAATAGTAGTGGACTCCCTCTGTTTCGTACGCCCGTGGCGAACGCGTGGTTGCGGAAATAGAAAACACAAAGTTTTCAAATCGTGCCAACATGGCTTTGACGAGGGTACTCTTACCTGCCCCACTGGGCGCTGAAACGATAAAAACTTTTCCTGCCATGAGCAAAGGTAAGGATTCCCTTCGAAAATGTAATAACTAGACAAATTTTGAAATTTTAATTTTATGGATTATTTGGATATTGCCAATAAACCAAATATCGTTGCTCATGGTAAAATGCTACGCTGCATTTATGTTACTGTTTTCTTTGACTTGGGCTAATCTCCAGGCAAAGGATAATTCTTATACCACACTTAATACTGCTGTTGATTATGTAAATCAACATTTAGAGAGTTTTTGGCTCTCATATAAAGATTTAACTGAGCTAAATCGTAATCTCAATAGCTACTTTCAATCAGAGGGCAAGCATATCCCCATTTGGCGCTCTGCATTTCTTGAGATGCCGCCTATCAAAAAGCTAGACAATACTCCTCCTGCATTTATTAGTGAAATGCGAGAGCTGGCCCAGATCCGTCAAGCTCATCGAGCTGGTATGCAGGCACTCGAGCAGTATGTGATACAAAAAGCCTATTTGAGTGATGAGGAAGGTAAAAAGGGCTATTTGCTGCTAGATAGAATGAAAGTGGTTTTTGAGCGCTTTGGCAAGGTGCATAGGACAATAGAAGAAGTCATCAGCGAGGAGAATGGGAGGCAGGGGCTTATGGAGCCTGATGATGCCTTCTTATATGTGGTGCAGGAGCTTCATCAGCATCTTGCAGTTTCGAGAAAGTTGCTGAAGGCGATCCAACAACAAGACATGGGTAATGCACGCAAACAATTAGCCATTTTAAAAGATATAGCTGAGCGTTCCGCGAAGCGGCAACAGCTACTCTTAAAACCACTGAGTCCAAGACCCAATAGCGAACATGATCCTAGCAAACGCTTTGAAGCCGTTCTTAGCCAAAGTCAGGCACTTATTCAACTGGCGGAAGGCTATTTAGGCAAAGTACCGATTGATCCCTTTTTCAGAGCAGAAGGCAGAGCCTACTATTTTTACAATCAGTATCTCGTCAATAAGTTTAGTAGGAAAGGGGAAAGTCTCACGACTCAGTTCAACCGCTTTTTGGGACTACATGAGCTGCCTTTGCTGCGGGCAATCGGTGAAGCACATAGCTTTAGAGTATTGAAAATAGAAACAGGGAAACTTGAGGAGCCAACGGCTGCTATTCCCAAAGAACTTGCGCCTGTGCATTTGATCTTTTTATTAGACGTATCGGGATCGATGAGACAGGAAGACAAATTCCCCCTGTTTAAGAGTAGTTTTTTATACTTGGTGAGTAATCTCAGACCTGAAGATCGTATCAGTTTGATTTCTTATTCGGGAGAAAGTAAAGTTCATATAGAAGCCATTTCGCCTAAGCAGCAAAAGGAATTGAGTCATGCGATCCATACTCTTTCGGCGGAGGGAAAAACCAATATCCAGCAAGGCTTGCAAAAGGCTTATACCGTAGCTCAAGAGCACTACATCAGCCAGGGAAATAATCGCATTATTCTGGTATCGGATGGGGGGTTTCCGCTGCATTCACAAACTTTACAGATTGCTCAACAAGGGAGACAAAATGATATACAGCTGAGTACTTTATACATGGGACATGCTGAAGAAGAAGCCAGAGCAAGATTATTGCCTTTGGCACGACAGGGAGGGGGCAACTACACTCATGTAGAAGCGCAAAACGCGCAAAAGGCGCTGATACGGGAGGTCCTAAGCCAGTAAACTGGCCTAAGTGGTTGGAAATCTAGGATTTAGATTGTTATTTCCCGCCCATGATTACAGAGCCTGGGCAAGATCCTATGGGACAGGCCATGCTGGATTACTACCATGGCCATCTCAATGCAGAGGTCCGAGTCTTTTCAAATGTTGCGGACGAGGACATTATCGCTGCCAAATATTTGTTTAGAAATAGCGCTGGCATGCCAGCTTGGGAGCGCAGGGCATTGGACGAATGTGAAGGCAGAGTATTAGATATTGGCGCAGGCGCTGGGAGTCATGCTTTGGCTTTACAGGCCCGCGGACACGAGGTAGTGGCGATGGATATTTCGCCAGGAGCGGTGCAAGTAATGGAAGCTCGCGGAGTGCATCAAGCAGTACACGCCAGCATTTGGGATTATGAGGAAGGCGGTTTTGATACGCTTTTGATGCTCATGAACGGCATTGGCCTTGTAGGAGATCTCAATGGATTGCTCCGTTTTCTGCATCACGCACGAAAACTGCTAGCAGAGGGTGGACAAATTTTGCTAGATTCTTCGGACATAGCTTACTTGTTTGCCCACAACGATAAGGCCATTGAACTACTGCTGCAACCACAGTATTATGGTATCGTTGAGTACCAGATGGCATACGAAAAAACCCGTAGTACACGCTTTAAATGGCTATTTATTGACTTTAAGAAATTAAAGGAAATCGCGCAGAAAGCGAGTTATCATGTAGAACTTTTGGAAGAAGGGGATCATTTTCAGTACATTGCGCGCCTAATCCCTTACAAAAATCTAAACACTTAAGCAAAAAATTAGTATATAAGAACTAGGATTATTAATATTTCTTATTAAATACGGATAATAATAAGAAGAGACTAAAGGTATTATATAATAGATATGGATATAAAAGATAAAGTGCT
>CAZHOC010000376.1:0-5888 GCA_964534295.1 uncultured Bacteroidia bacterium
TAGATTGAACGTTCTCGCAGAGATCCTAAATAAAGCAGAGCAATCAGGGCTTTGGGTGGCGGTGCATGCGTTAAGTACGGATGAGCTGTCCGACCTTGTCGAACGCTCAGTCACCAGCATTGATTATGCTAGCCTAGCTGCCATTGATAGTAATATGGTCAAGCAACTCTTGGCCAATGATATTGCGATTGTACCTACGCTAGTTAAAGAGCCTCATGACAATCGCTCCCAATTAAGAACGCTAGTTGATGCTGGTGTTTTGATCGGTACAGGAACCGCTACTCAGGGAGATATGTATTTCGGGAAGTCCCTGCTAGAAGAGATTCAACTATTGCATGATAAAGGAGGCCTGAGCAAGGCACAAGCCTTGAAGGCTGCTACCTTAGACGCTGCTCGTATCCTTAGAATCGACGATATCGCTGGGCAGCTCAAAGTAGGTAAGCTAGCGGATGTATTGATGGTTAAAGGAAATGTTCTTGATTCTTTGCCGACCCAAGATCGGATACTCTCCGTTATTATCGACGGAAAGATTATGAAATGGAATGGGAAATTGTATGAATAGCCTAGGCTTGGGTTTCCACTACCCATTCATATACTAGAAGGACGTTGAGGAGGGACTGTTCTTCTCCGCTTTCAATGGCTTTAGCCCAATACTCGATCTGCTCTTTACAGGCAGAAGGAAAAGGATACATTTTGTAGTAATTCCAGCCTTCAAATTGCTCAATAGCGTGAAAAAGTATCCGGTTTTTGGCTTCAGGATGGTGAGTCAATATGTCCAAGGCATAGGCTCTGCTTTCAATGCGAGCTCGGGTAGGAGAGGGGATAGGTAAGAGGAAAAGCAGGAAGAAAAGGGACCACAACCCTAGCCACGGAAAAGTAAAGACCCCTATAGCTAATATTTGCGGAAACAAGTAAGCAGCCGCAAAGGCCGGCCAAGAGATTTTTTCAGCATCAATGAGATGAACTGCTTCATGGGCCAAGGTCTGCATCGCACCCTCTGGATTATTTTCAATGTAGGCTCTACTCGGAAAGTAAACGGTAGTTCCAATCACCGTGGTGAAGCGAGTCAAAAAGCCAGGACAAAACCAACCAATCAAAGCCTGCAAAATCTGCATTTCCCAAGCTTCTTCTTTGTATCGAATCCGAAAAGGGGTGAGTACTTGTAATTCTTCGGCGAAGCGCTCAAATCTTTCCATATTCTCAAGATACGAAAATCAATTGAGGATTCGTACCCAAGGGTAAGGGGAATCTTTGCCCTTGAACCAGCGACTAGGCTTGTACATAAATTGATTGTCAAAAGACTGAAGGGCATGCCGACTGTGATGAAAATACAGTACGGACATTTCAGGAACTCCTAACACCTCAAAACGGTGCAAAGTCTTTTGTCTGGCCGATTCAAGCTCTTTTTCTTGATATAGGGGACTGTCGATAATGTGTATTTCTCCATTGGATTGGAGGAAATGGCGACAACGGTTGATGAGTTGAGTAAGATTGGGAAAGAACTCAATCGTCTGATTGAGGATAATCATATCAAAACTGCCAGCCTCAAATATATTTTCAAAAATATCCCCATAAGCGATGTGAACATTAGCTTGAGTACATACTCTATGAGCCTGTTGCAGGCTGGAGAGGTTAATATCTACGCCCCAAATTTCTGTCTCAGGAATACTTGCCAATTGGTAGGTCAGCCACCCATTGCCACAACCGAGATCCATGATTTTTAATGGTTTGCCCAACTTCTTTAGATAGCGCATGAGGCGCTGGTGATTTTTCTCCCTCATCTCCCATTCCTGGCGATGGAGGTTATAAAAAAAGGTGTTGGGAAGCTCTCTAACCTCTGCGTCAGAAATGATTTTATTCTCTTTGCGGAGAACTTTTAGATAAATTTCTTCAAACTGCAGGGATATTTTAGAGCGGATGTGAATCCCGCCAGAATCAATGTAGGGGGTAAATTGCATGAGCTGGGCACCGTGGGTGGAGGCCAATAATATATAATGATTTAAAAAATCCCAAATTTCAAATTAAACCGAACAAGTCAAATGGTCTTTTTCATATTCAAGAAAATCATTGTAATTTCGCCCAATCAATCTATTATTAAACGGATAACCTAATACAATCTTGGACATCTTTGATAAAATTGACCGCGCAATGCAAACCGATCTGGGGCAGTTCGCCGCGATTGGTCATGGGTACGTAGCCTATCCAAAATTGGAAGGAGAAATCGGACCTCGCATGATGTTTAACGGCAAGGAAGTTCTTTGCTGGTCGCTCAATTCTTACCTGGGCTTGGCCAACCATCCCGAAATCCGCAAAGCAGACGCTCAAGCTGCTGCTGATTGGGGATTGGCTTATCCTATGGGATCTCGGATGCTTACTGGTAATTCAAACCCGCACGAGGAGTTTGAACGCCAAGCTGCTGAGTTTATGCAGAAGGAAGACGCATTCCTTTTGAACTTTGGCTATCAAGGTTGTGTATCGGTGGTGCAAACCATGACTGATCGCCGTGATGTCATCGTTTATGACCAATTGTCTCACGCCTGTATCATGGATGGTATGAACCTTAGCATGGCTAAGCGTTTCGTATTCCGCCACAATGATATGGAGCAGCTCGAAGACCGCCTGATCAAGGCTACCAGAATCGTTGAGAAAACGGGAGGTGGTGTTTTGATCATTACTGAAGGTGTATTCGGTATGCGTGGAGACCTCGGCCGCTTGGATAAGATTGCCGAATTAAAAGAGAAGTACAACGCTCGCCTCTTTGTAGATGACGCACACGGCTTCGGAGTAATGGGTGAAACAGGTATCGGTACTGGAGAGCACTTTGGTGTTCAAGACAAAATCGATGTCTTATTCAATACTTTTGCGAAGTCTATGGCCGGCTTTGGTGCCTTTATCGCCGCAGACAAGAAAGTGATCCAATTCTTGAAGTACAATATGCGTAGCCAAATCTACGCTAAGTCTCTCTGTATGCCTATGACAGTAGGTGCGATCAAGCGCTTAGAGATGCTGCGTACGATGCCTGAACTTAGATCTGATCTATGGAACATCGTGAATAAGCTCCAGACGGGTCTAAAAGACAATGGCTTTGACATCGGAGATACTCAGTCGCCAGTTACCCCGGTTTATCTAGAAGGTGATGGCTTTACTGCGATGGCTGTTATTCGCGATCTGCGTGAGAATTTCAACATCTTTGCCTCTGGGGTTGCTTATCCTGTGGTTGAGAAAGGTGTGATCATGCTTCGCATCATTCCTACGGCCGCCCATACTGAGGCAGATGTGGAATATACATTGGAGTGTTTTAAGGAAATTAGATCCAAAATCGAGGCTGGGGGCTATAAAAACCCCGAATTTAGCGGCACATTGCTCTAGTTTTCTTTGCAAAAAAATAGATTTGTTATATCTTGCCCCCATTAACGTAAATTTGGACAACATGGAAAAATTCGAACAACTCAAGAATTTAATCATTAGCGCTGAGGATGACTTCGCTAAGTTCTACGATAAAGGCAATAAGGCTGCTGGTACTCGTGCTCGTAAAGCGATGCAAGAAGTAAAAATGCTCGCCCAGGACATCCGTAAAGAGATCCAAGCTGCTAAGAGCTAGTCTTATTCTTGAAAAACATAGCCGGTCTATCTCTGATAGGCCGGCTTCTTTATTTTTACACCTTTTGGTTTTTTCTGCTTCGCAGAACGTATATCTCTATTCTCAATAATTCTTAAGGATATGAGGAGCCAATACACTTCATTTATTCACCCAAACATCCACGACCACTAGGTCTTTCATCAAGGGTTTATTTTTGGCTGCGAGCTTTTTGTGCGCTGGATGGGGAACGTAAATATCTCTAGCTGCTTCATCTGCAAAGCCTAAGATAAAGCAATGGGTAAAGCCTTTATCGAGTCCTTCGGTACTGATATTCTCGCCACCCTCGAAACTCTTTATTTCCGGGATTTCCTCTTTTAGCGCTAAAAAATCACTTACCGCTTGCTGCCTTCTTTCCATTGGAATCTCGTCTTTAAATTGAAAGCATACGATATGATTCAATGCTTTCTGGGCGCTTCCGCTTCCTGCTTCCAATTTGCTGGTGCAGGAAAAGACTATACTTGCTATGCTTAAAAAGAAGAATACTCGAAAAGTTTTTAGTGTCATCTTAACCATATTTCTATTTCGTTAAATGTTAATCAGCACGAATTGATGGTTTGACAGGACTTCTTCTAAGTCTTGTCAGGCTATATTGAGTAGATACAGTATTTGAGAGCTAGTATTGGAGAGGGAGTAGGATTTCCGCTGCGCGGAACGATCACCTCTTCTCCTAGCTATTAAAAGGTATCAAGACGATCGATACTAGCGTTCCGCGAAGCGGTAACAAAAATGAGTTTTCTATTTGAGCCTTTCTAGCCGATAAGAAGTAAAGCTTTTGTCGCCCACGGAACCGGCAAATAGATAGATATGCTCTCCAATTTTTTGCCCGCATAGACCCAGATAGATTGGAAATCCAACCTCTAGTGCTCCAGCATCCATAAGTCTGCCGTTTTTATTCAGCGTACATAATTGGATGCTACGGTCATCCCTCGTAGCTACAGCAATCAAATCATATTCACTATCAAGGGTGAATTTGTGGAGCCTGGTTTGACCTCTGACTAAGGTTTGGCTATCATCTTGAAAGATAGAACGTGGCCTAAGTTGACCGTCTGCGTCTACCATGAAGACACTTACGGCATCGCCATGGTAGAAGTAAGTATGTCTATCCTTTATCCAAGGGGAAGGTTTATAGTAACTGTGATGTCGATGTCCCACCACCACAAAATGCCAATTGGATTTGCTCGCCGAAATAATTGGGTAAGTCCCATTCAAATACAGATAATTGTTATCTCCAATATTGCTAACATTTTCAAAGTGGCCATCTTCATATACCCTGAAGCAGCTGAGGCCATTGTCCTGAAAGCCACCGGTAAAGAGATAGGTTTTACCTTCTATTTGATGGGTAGCCATGCCGATTATACCATCAGTGAAAATTTCTTCTGTATCGGCGATGGAATGTATATGTTCCAATTTGCCTGTAGAGTGGATTCTAAACGCACTTAAGCCGGGCTTTTTTTCAAGGCCACCTACAAACAAATAGGGGGCTGTCTTCATATGAATGATCTCTAGGGTGATTACAGTGCCTAGGTAAGTCGTATCTGTATCAGGCAATACAAAGATACTTTTAAGCGTACCGTCGGGATCGATGTCAAAAACCTCAACGGCATTTCCCCCCTTTAAACCAGCAAAAAGAAAGTGATTTTCGCCGATTTGCTCGACTATCAAGCCCCTAACCATATTTTTACCACCACTCACAAGGTAGTCGGTCATAAAGGCTACATTTCCATCAGGAGAGACCTTCAAAACTTCAATTTTGTTTCCATCACCTGCTGAATAGATATAATGATCATTTCCGGATTGAAAGCTGGTACAGCTAACGGTATTTTGTTGGGTGTTAATCTGGTTTACTTCTTCAAACCTAAATTTGACTTGCCCATAGATACTCTGGAGTGGATTTAGGGCAAAGCAGAAGAGGATAAAAACGAAAGCTCTCATCGTATTGGGGATTATTAAGGCTTATAGGATGGCTTGGGCCGCTTGACTGGCAATAAGGTGATCTTGCTCTATTGTGCCTCCGCTGATACCAATGGCTCCAATAATAGCTCCTGTCTTATCCTTGATCGGGAATCCGCCCGGAAAGCTTATGAGACCGCCATTGGAATGTTCAATCTGATAGATATCTCCACCCGGTTGCGCTATTTTTCCAATCTCACCGCTTGGACAGTTGAACAGCCTAGCCGTTCTCGCTTTTTTGATAGCTACATCTCTGCTGCCAAGATAGGACCCACCCATGCGCAAAAAAGCATTTAGG
>CAZHOC010000377.1:0-5886 GCA_964534295.1 uncultured Bacteroidia bacterium
AACTATTTGGGGGCTTTGCCTCTTATTTTGGTGTTACATACAAATCGAATGGGCTTGGTCCCTCCTGGCTTAAGTACTTAGACAAAAGTATTTAGTATTTAGACCGAGGGGAATAGGTCTATCTGGCTCAGTGAGGCCCTTTTTATCTATACTAAATACCTTTTTACTTTCTACTCAGTACTTAATACTATGACTATCACGCAAGCACAAGAGACCGTAGATCAGTGGATCAAAGACTTTGGAGTACGCTACTTTTCTGAACTGACCAATCTCGCCATCTTGATGGAAGAGGTGGGCGAAGTCAGCCGTATCATGTCTCGTACTTATGGTGATCAATCCTTCAAAAAGTCAGATGAGAAAGTTGACCTCGCTGATGAGATGGCAGATGTATTATTTGTGCTGATCTGCTTGGCTAACCAAACCGGTATCGACTTACAAGACGCCCTAGAGAAGAATCTCGCCAAGAAAACCAAGCGCGATGCTACTCGACATAAGGAAAATAAGAAGCTGCAGTAGTACCTATTTCTTATAGGCTCCTAACACTCTGCTCAAGACTTCATAGCTGCGTCTCTGACCATAACCGGGGCCATAAGCACTCGAAGTAATGGAGATCACTATATTTTCACTAGGGACAACTACAAGATGATTACCGCCATTACCGGAGGCAAAGAGGTATTCAAATTCGCGGCCTCCGAAAGTCCGTTTTGACTTATACCACATCATACCGTAAGAATCGGCGAGATTGAAGTAGTTTGAGATGTCAAATGTCTTACGATTGATTATTTCTTCGATGTAACTAGCTTCGATGATTTGCTGATCATTCCATTTTCCTTCATTAGTGAGAAGCAGTCCTACTACGGCAAGGTCGATGGTACTGATATACAAATTACCTGCCGCCCCAGTCTGATTGCCGCCATTTGTGTACCAGTATACTTGTGTGATTTCTAGTGGGTCAAATAACTTCTCTTGTGCATAATCTTTCAGACTCATGCCTGAAGCTTCTTCAATGGCTAAGCCAATTAATACGGCATGCATATCGGCATAGACAAACTTTTTTCCCGGGGCTCTTTTGCGGGGAATATTGAGGAGATAGGATTTCCAATCATCATAATCCATCCACCTGCCTGCCTGGCCCAGGGAACGAAAATCATCCGAATCTGCATCTAAGCCAGACGACATATCTAGCAGGTGTCTAAGCGTGATATGTTTATAGTCTTCATTGATAAAATTTTCTTCGGGAGAAAAAAGCGAATAAACACTCTGGTCTAAATCCTTGATCAGACCATCCTTGATGGCAACCCCCAATAACAGGGCGGTGATACTTTTGCCCACAGAACGAACATCATGAATCGTCTGACGCCAATAAGTGTTGTAGTAGGCGTCGACAACGATATGATTGTCCTTAAGGACCACTAAGCCTCGAAAATCTTTGCGACTGTCTTTACGAAGGGATTGATACACACTGTTGAGCGAATCTTGGATGAAACCCGCCGATGCAGCAGTCAAATAAGGAAGTGCAGGCCAGTTGGGTTGAGCAGCTTTGGGAGCTAAAGAGGGAGCGCCCAAGCAAATGAGGCCAAGGAAACAGAAGAAGGGAATAAAGGCTTTCATAGAATGAGTTCTGTTAGTAAAGCTGAGAGATAGGGTTTATCTTACTGCTGCGCAGAACGCTTATCTCTAGGGACAATCGTTCCGCGCAGCGGTAGACAAATAATAGACGATCCTAATTAGCAGAATTCATTCCCATCCGATTGCCTTCAGAATCAAGGAAGAGTGCAAAAAAGCCATTGCCGTCAGCGTGAGCGGTTTTTTCAAGCAAAACCTCTCCCCCATTTTGGGCAACGCGATCGAGTATAGGTTGGAGATCATCGCCCGCATTGAGATAAACCGTGATCCCTTCCGTAGAAGGTTGGTAGCCTTCGCCTTGGACGATGGTAGCGGTAACGGCTTGATTTTCGTAAGGGAATACGCCCATTTTCATTTCGCCGAGATCGTAAAATTCAATTTTGATATCTAATACGGCTTGATAAAACTCAATGGCTCTTGCAATATCGCTGGCAGGAATTTCGAAGATGGAGAGATAGCTATTGGGAACTACGATCTCTTCAGCAGGAGCCGATTCGGTGGTTTCTGTGGGTTGAGCGGGTTTGCAAGCAAACAGACTAATTGCCAAAAGGCCCATCAAAATGTGGAGTGTAGTGTTCTTCATGTGATTTGATATGATTTGGAGCAAAAAAATATGCAGTAGGAAAGGGCTAATCCCAGCCTCTATTCATCCCGCAAGGCCATCACTGGATTAGCATTCGCGGCGCGGAAAGCATGCAACATTACTGTGGTCAAGGCAATGCCCATCACCACCCCTGAAGCTAATAAAAATATCAATGGGCTGAGGGTTACGGGCTCGGCAAAGCTTTGCAGCCAGTCCATCATGAAGAGGCCTGAAACCAACCAGCCCAGGGGTAGAGCCAACAAAATCAATTGTACAAACTCTTTGGCCATGGTACGGGCGATGAGGACATCTGTAGCCCCCAGTACCTTGCGGATGCCGATTTCTTTGGTGCGTTGCTCGGCAGTATAGGCCGCGAGGGCAAAAAGGCCCAAGCAAGCGATGATCAAGGCCAAGCAAGAGAAGTAGGCCACTAGGGAAGTGAGTTGATCTTCGCGCTCGTAGAGTTTGTCGATTTTACTATCGAGAAAAAAGTAGTCAAAGGGATGGTTAGGCACAATTTGCTCCCAATGGGAACGTAGATAGGCGATAGACTTACGCACCGTCTTCTCGTCCCTACCCGAAATCCTGACGGCGATATAGCGTCCGTAGAAGTATTGGGCACGCTGAGTATTGGCAATGTCCAACACAAAGGGCTGAATCGAATCTCTCACTGAGACGAAGTGGAAATTTTCGAGCACCCCTTTGATGCGTTCTTCGCCGCGGTAGGTAGAAAATGATTTGCCGATGGCCTCATTGGGACACCAGCCCATTTGGTCGATAAATTCGCGGTTAACCAAGACCGAACGGGTGGGATCATCGCTATCGGCATAAGAAAAATCTCTTCCGGCGATCAATCTCAGATCAAAGGTCTCGACAAAATCGCGATCCACCAGCAAGGAAGGATAAAAGACCATGACTGTGTCCCTGCCTTGGCGGTAAAAGTATTCATGGATATTGTGATGCACTCCCAGGACTTCGTTCATCATGGTGGTGCTTTCGATACCTGGGCGAGAACACATCTTGCGACGGTATTCTTCCAGCTTATCATAACCCATGAATAATTTGGTAGGGATTACGACGATCTGGTCTTTTTGGAAGCCCAAATCTGCGTCCCGCATGTATTTGTACTGCTGCCAGATAGTCAAGGTCGAGATCACGAGAATCAAAGAGATGATAAACTGGGTCAGCACTAAGCCTTTACGAAAAAGTCGATCTCCTAAGCGTAAGCGCATTCTCCCTTTAATCACGCTTACCGGTTGGAAAGAAGACAAATAAAAGGCTGGATATAAACCTGAAATCAAGCCTACCAATAGAGAAACGCCCAAGAGCCCAGACAAAAAGCCTGGGGTCAGCAGATCGGCCTGAGTGAAATCTTTACCTGCTACCGAATCAAAAAATGGTAACAATAAACTCGCCATCAAGAGTGAGAAAAAAGCGCCCACCAAACTTACCAGAATGGACTCTCCTAGAAATTGTCTGATCAACTGACCCTGAAAGGCCCCGATTACCTTACGTAAACCGACTTCTCTAGCCCGATGAGTAGAGCGAGCGGTGGCCAGATTCATAAAGTTGATACAAGCAATCAATAAGATCAGCACTCCGATTAAACTAAAGAGATAGAGATTGGAGCGATTGCTATTGGGTTCAATTTCGTAATCGAGATGCGAGTCGAGATGAATGCTGGCAATAGACTGGATCGTATGAGTTACCTGATTTTTGAGCCAGGTTGGATAGTGCGCTTGCACAAAATCGGGAAAGGCAGCCTCAAGGGCTTCTGGTTCTACTCCTTCCCGCATAAGGAGATAGGTCCAAGCGGGATTCCACTGCCAATTGTTCCACAAATTTTTTCGAGGAACGTAGTAGATTCTTTCCAAGGTAAGCATGGAGATCAAAGCCCTTGGATGCATATGGCTTTGTTCCCGAACTTCTTTCATGAGCCCGGTTACCCTGAGATCGGTTTTGTCCTCAAAGCGGACGGTCTTTCCTATGGCGGCTTGGGCATCGCCAAAGAGTTCGGCTGCTAGCTTTTCTGTCAGAACAATGGTACCGGTGTCTTTGAGCACTTCGGCCTTTTGACCGTTTACAAGTTCAAAGTCGAAGACTTCAAATACGTTGGAGTCAACGAAAAACACCTCTTCGACTAGCTTCTTTTTGTGCGCTGTAGCAAGGGTATGCTTTTCGAGCTGCATGTCAAAAAAGCGAACTACCTGTTCTACATACTGAGGGTGTTCATTGACGATGGTTGGTCCTACGGGGAAGGGATTACTGGAAGATATTTCGCCTTGACCGTCGAGATCGATTTTTTCTATCAGGCGATAGATGCGGTCTGATTTGCTATGAAAGCGATCATAACTCATCTCATCGATTAGGTACAAGCTGATCAACATAAAGCAAGCTAGTCCAGTGGACAAGCCCAGCAAGTTGAGCAGGGAGTACCGGCGATTGCGGAGAAGGTTTCTCCAGGCAATCAAGATGTAGTTACGAAGCATATACAAGCCTTTTCCGCTTACAAAATAGCACCAATGCATTAAATATGCGATATGCCCTATCTATTTGGCAACCTTAGCGTCCTTCCGCAAGCTTCGCCATAAGCGTTTCAAACTTGCGTCTCATGGCCCCAGCACTGCAGCTGTAGCGATTGGCAAGCATAGAGAATGCAAGCTGCTTTCCATTACTCGTAGTGACATAACCGGTATAGCCGCGAGCCCCTGAAATGTAGCCACTCTTGGCGCGTAGTTTGCCTTCTGCCGCGGTACCACGAAGCATAGATTTTAGCGATCCGCTACGCCCCGCAAGGGGTAAAGAAGATTCAAGGGCAATCCCATAAGGCTTACGGGAAGCGAGATAGAGAATTTTGGCCATTTGCCGCGTCGACATACCGTTGCTCGGAGAGAGACCACTACCATCCATGATACTCATACCCTTGGTGCTGACGCCTTGTTCACGCCAGTAGGCTTTCATCCAAGAAGCCGCTTGAGCTGTGCTAGCGCCTTTTTGTCGTTCTACCGCTGCTCTGAGCAACAAAGCTTCCGCATAGAGATTGATACTCTCCATATTGGTTTGCTTGACGATATCGCGCAGTGGCGGTGACTCGTGGGTATAGATCAATTTGCGGGAGGTCTTTTTGTAGAGTCCTAGATTTTGGAGTTGGCGCACACTGATGGGAGCCTGCGTTACTTTTACGCCGCATTTTTTGAGTTCCTCGGCGAGGCGGTGGGCACAATACCATGCCGGATCAGGGATCGCGCCCTTAATTGAAAAAACCGAGCGATTAGCGGGTATGGTTCCACGTAAATAAGTCTCATAGGTGTAAGGTGCGCCATATATATAGGCATTGTCCCCTGAGCCACGGGCAATTACCTCGTTATGAAAAACCATATTGGGCATGGCAGGATCGGTGCGCAAAATTTCCGTGCGAGAGCCTGTCGTGCGGGACTTGAAATCGAGACGATAGAAGTTTTCATGAATATTTAAGCCGCATGGCCCCGCACCGTAGTAGTTACTGATGTCGTCCCAGGTCCAATTGTCGGGGATCATTTGGCTACCGAAAAAGCTGGCGTCCGCGATGACACTCCCTTCGATGCTGGTGATGCCAGCAACTTTGACTTGCTCCGCAAGATTGATCATCAGTTGGGCCAATTGATATTTGCTGTCAAAGCGATGACTACCGAGACTGG
>CAZHOC010000378.1:0-5873 GCA_964534295.1 uncultured Bacteroidia bacterium
ATAAGCGAGATAAGCGTTCTGCGCAGCAGCTAATATCTAAAAATATAAATCAATATCTAAAAAATTAGTTGTTAATCTAAAAATTTAGATATACCTTGCTTGCAGATAGGATAAATACCCCTTTTGTAAAATGAATAAACTCACCAAGGCGGAAGAAGAAATCATGCAAATCATCTGGAAGCTAGAAAAAGCTTTCCTCAAGGATGTGATGGCGGAGGTGCCGGAAGATATGAAGCAGAGCACGGTTTCTACTATGATCAAGTTATTGATCGATAAGAAGTTTGTGAGTTATGAAGCCTTTGGTAAGTCCTATCAATATCACCCGCTAGTGACCAAGGAAGAGTATGCGAAGTTTTACTTTGATAGCTTTTTGGGTCGCTATTTTGATGGCTCTTTTAAGCGTTTGCTGAGCTTCTTTCACAAAGAAGGAGACTTGCGCTTGGAAGACGTCAACCAGATTATGGAAAAATTCGAAAACGAAAACGATACAAACGAGAGCTCATGAATTTTTGGATCGAATTCAGCTTGATTCTTTTGCTTTGCTATGTCTACTATGCTTTAGTATTGGCTAAGCAAACGCGTTTTCAGTTCAATCGCCTGTTCTTGATGAGCATGGTGCCGCTTTCGGCTTTGCTGGCCTATTTGAGTATACCGCTTCGCGGAACGCCTGAGGTTTTAGCTGTATTTAGCCTACCTGAAATTACCATCGGTGCCATGTCAACAGATGCTACGAACTCAGGCAGCGAATTCAATTGGTGGTATGTGTACCTCGCGGGCGTAGGAATTAGTGCTTGTATCAGTCTTTTTCGACTTTTTCAACTGTGGCGCTTCATCCAACGCCATCCCCAACGAAAAGAAGGTCCTTTTGTGCTTGTACAATGTGGCCTCAAAGATAGTCCTGCTTCTTTTTTTAAGTACATTTTTTGGAATGATTCGGTAAGCGATGATGCTGAGGAAAGGGCCCAAATCCTCGCGCATGAACAATGTCACGTCCAACAAAAGCATTCTCTTGATCGCTTGCTGTTGGAATTGATGCTAATCCTTTGCTGGTTTCATCCCTTGGTGTATTTGATCCGGCGGGATCTTTTGCAAACCCATGAATTTTTAGCAGACAGAGCCGCGACTCAAGGCGGGGATATCCGGAATTACGCAAGCTTGCTCCTCTCTAGAGCTTTTGGCAGCCGTCTGCGATTTTCACATTCCTTTTTTCATTCACCCGTAAAAAATCGAATTATGATGTTACAGAGCTCCGCTTCGCGGAATATGAGCTTGCGTTATTTGGGCTTCTTGCCACTATTGGGACTGATGGTGCTCCTTTTTGCCTGCCAGCCTCAGGATCAAGAATTGCTAACTGAAGTTGATGTAGAACCTAAACCACTAAATATGATCGATGTGCAAAGAAACATTGGTTATCCTCAAGCCGCACGCGACAATGACATTCAAGGTCTTGTTATCGCTAAGGTATTAGTAAGCAAAGAGGGAGAATACATTTCCAACACTATCATTAACAGCCCTGATCCTGTTTTAACTAAAGCTGTGCAAGCCCAGATTAAAGAGCTTCGTTTTGAACCAGCCAAAAAAGACGGTAAAGCAGTCCAATTTTACGTCAACATTCCTTTCAACTTTAAGCTGATCGATTAAGAGCAGACACTCTCCGAGAACGCCTATCTCTATTTTTTAAACTTCCTCAAAAACAATCAAATCATGTCGAATCAATTTTCTGCCACTTGGCAGCTCAGAATCCCTATGCTTGTATTTTTGCTTAGCCTTGCTTTTGCCCTACAAGCCCAAGACAAAGTAGATACGCCTCCAAAGCCAACCAATATTACTTCTGTATATCAGGCTATCGGTTATCCCAAAGCGGCCGCCAAAGCTGAGAAAGAAGGAAAAGTCATGGTCAAGATCCTTATTGGCAAGGATGGCAAGTATGTCAAACACGAATACCTAGGTAGCCCTGAAACAGTCTTTACCAAAGCCATTGATAAACATATCGCTGATATCGAGTTTACACCCGCCCAAAAAGATGGCAAAGCAGTAAAGTATTGGGTTACCCTGCCCTTTATGTTTAAGCTGAATTAGGCAATAGCCAAAACGCATAAAAAAAGTCCGTAGCGTTCCCCGAAGGAATAGACTACGGACTTTTGCTTTTATAAAGCTATGCTAATTATTTCTTGGTCTTGAGCGTCGCACAGCTATCGCTGTACAAATCATCGCCGATGATCATCAAGACAGTTTCTTTTTTGCTGTTAGAAATGCCAATCTGCACCTCCTCGCCATCGCGCATCGCGATCACAGCACCGGTCTTTAGACGCTTATAAACTTTGTCTTTGACTTTGATGATTTGATCACCGCCGACCGTACGGAACTCGAAGTTGTTGAATTCAGTATTGTAGCTACGGCCAGAAGGAATAGTAGTCTTAGAAACTACCTCTCCATCATCAGCTTCAGAGATAAATAGCTCACAGAGGCAGGTGCCTTTGAGTTTTTCATCCTCAAACTGTACGATAGTATAGTGTACAATCATCCAAATATCACCGCGTTTTTCAAATGCTAGGTTAACCGTCTCTGATCCTTTCACCCAAATACCATTAGGGATTTTGGTTTCGTAATTGACTCGATAGGTTACGGTAGCATTGTTGCCGCTGACAAAGATGTTGCTGATTTCCTCGATATCATATCCTAATTGAATCCCACTGGCACGCAATAGGTTATCCAAATAGCCTTCAAATCCTTTGTAGTCCCCAGTAGAGGCGCGGGATTTACCAGAGATATTGAAAACGTAGATTACAGAGGTAACCTCTTTGCTAAAGTATTTAAGTACGGCGGCTTTGTCTTTGGTCGTAGGTAAATTTGCGTAGGTAGTGGCGAATTCACGGACTTCAGCCTCCAATTGTTTTTCCGCCTCGGCATTTTGAGCCTGGACATTTATTAGCAACAAGCTAACTAGAATGAATAATACGGAATGACGAAGGTTCTTCATGAGTTTTTCTTACAATTACTAATCAGAAGGGTTGAGATATTTCAAATATACATAAAACCATTGCCCAACCAAGCCTGAATTTTTCGGCAAATAAAATCCTACTTTTGCTTATTGTTCTGAGATTCGGAATTTATTCCCGAGCTTGACGCTTCAATTTTTTGAAATATGCCAATGAGAGGATTCTATCTGGTTTTTGGGCTTTTACTCTTTTTGATGGCTAGTTTGCTTTTGGCTTGCAAAACGGACCAGCAATTAAGACAAGTCGATATTGCGATTTCCAATGCGACTATCCTTTGTCTTGACAGCCTTGGGACAGTTGTTTCTAATGGAACCCTCCTGATCAAAGAGGGGCGGATCCTGGAATTTGGACCGGATAGCATTTTAAAAGACACTTATCAAGCCAATGAAACCATCGATGCCCAGGGAAATTTCCTTCTGCCCGGACTTATCAATACTCACACGCACTTGCCCATGAGTTTATTGCGTGGGATCGCAGATGATCTCCCGCTTTCAGAATGGCTGGAAAAATATATATGGCCTACTGAGGCAGCTTTTATGGATCGCGAGGCCATACGAGTAGGTAGCCAACTTGCCATGGCCGAATTGATTCGCTCAGGTACTACCTGCTTTAATGACGCCTATTTCTTTGCCGACGAAATTGCCAAGGTAGCCGAAGAGGCTGGTTTAAGAGGGAGAGTAGGGGAAGGGCTTTTGGATTATCCTACCCCAAGTTTTCCTGAGGCTGCTGCTGCCATGGAAGCGACGCGACAACTTGCGCTGACTTATCAAGATCATCCTCGTATTGGGGTTTCAGTGGCGCCTCACTCTCCTTATGCCTGCTCCGCAGAACTCTTAGTTAAGGCCTCAAAGCTAGCGCAAGAGTTGGAGCTCCCTGTCCATATACACATTTCGGAGACCCAGACAGAGCAAGGGATAGTGGCCTCAAAATATGCTCAAACCCCTACGGCTTATTTAGACAGTCTTGGGTTTTGGCGACCTGGTTTTGTCGGTGCCCATGGGGTTTGGTTAGATTCTTTGGATCATGTGGTCCTTGCCCAACGCGAGGTTTCCATTGCTCATTGCCCCGAGAGTAATATGAAACTCGCTAGCGGTGTGGCCCCGGTACCGGAAATGCAGAGCAGAGGCCTTACTGTTGGATTAGGTACTGATGGAGCATCCTCAAATAATGATCTTGATATGTTTGAAGAAATGAGTACGGCGGCCAAACTGGCCAAGGTTCATCGTCTAGACCCTACTGTGCTCGATGCTCAAACCGTTTTGCGGATGGCTACCATAGAAGGAGCCAAGCTAATGAGATGGGAAAATGAAATCGGTTCCATTGAAGAAAATAAAGCGGCTGATCTAATAATTGTATCGAATAAAGCCTTGCATATGCAACCACTTTACGATGTTTATTCACAAATTGTATATTGTGCTGACGGTAGTGATGTAACGCATAGCATGGTCGCCGGAAAGTGGCTAATGAAAGACCAACAACTTCTCACGCTCGACCAACGGCAAATTTTGCAAGACGTCTCTACCCTCAGAAAGCGCATTATGGCTGCATTACCGCAATAATAAGCGGTGAAAAATGTACCATTTTCCGCCCTCTGATCGTACAAAAGATTGATGATGAGACGCTTTAAGTGCTTGTTACTGACTACGATCTGTTTCCTTTCCTTGAGCTATACCCTAGCCCAAGAAAAGGGCAATCCCTTTATACGTAATTACCTTCCCCGCGAATACAAAGCTAGCTCTGCCAATTATGCTGCTGTGCAGGATGGAAGAGGCTTAATGTACTTCGGTAATTTTCGGGGAGTCCTAGAATATGATGGTGCTAATTGGCGCTTGATTGAGCTTCCTAACCAAGTGGCGGTTAGATCTTTGGCCGTTGATAGTGTGGGTACAGTCTATGTAGGCGGCCCTGGTGAATTTGGTTATTTAGCGCCCGATTCAATCGGCCTAATGCAGTATTATTCCCTTAGCGCCCAATTACCAGAGCAGTTTAGGGACCTCGTACAAGTATTTGGAGGCTATAATGGGGCCTTCTTTCGGACTTTTTCCCTAGGTAAGTTTTATTACGGTAGTCCAGACACGCTGCAATCCTACGATGTGCCTCAAGCAAGATCCTCTAGTGGAATTTTTGCGGCGACTAATCGATTACTGACCTTGGACCAATCTGGTTTAAATCAGTGGACTGGCCAGCAATTTGAGGTGATCCCCGGTAGTGAATCGCTAAGGGGAAAAATTATGATTGGTCTTGCCCAAGTAGGAAAGGATGAGGTCATAGCCCGTTTTTTAAAGTCTGGCTTTGTGCGGATAAAGTTTAGGCGCCAAGGAATCCAGATAAGTCCTTTTAAGACTTCCGTCGATGATGTCCTCACCGAATCCATTGTTAGTGAATTTCTTTCCATCGGCAGCGAAAAATTGATCGTTACCACGGTGAAGGATGGTTTATTCGTCATAGATGGAGAAGGGGAGCTTATTCAACACATCAACGAGCAAAATGGTCTCCAGGATAATCTCATCATGGGGGCATTTTTAGACCGGAACAAATCCTTATGGTTAGCTTTATCTAGAGGGATTTCCAGATTAGAAGTTGCGGATCCATTGAGCCATTGGGATGAGTCATTGGGCTTACCCGGGATTGTTTTTGATAGTTATCGGCATGAGGGCAAACTCTACGCCGCAACGGCATTGGGTGTCTACGTCCTCAATAAAAACCGATTTGAAGCAGTACCCGGTATTGGGGCCGAATCATGGAGCTTTTTTGGCGTTCCCGGAACGGGGAAAAGCAAAAAACATCTCTTTGTTAACTCTGTCCGTGGCCTTTTTGAAATCCGTAATGGTAGAGCGGAAAGGACCCCCAATTCAGACCAGAGCTACAATCTCT
>CAZHOC010000379.1:0-3283 GCA_964534295.1 uncultured Bacteroidia bacterium
TGATCAAATAGCCCTCGCGCCGGGTTATTTGCAAAAAGAATGGGAGGAAGACGGTAGACGCTATTTCCATTACCAAATGGACGCTCCTATCATCAAGTTTTTCAATATTAGCTCCGGTCGCTATGAAGTAATGCGTGATAGCTTTCAGACCCCAGAACCTGATCAAAAATGGGTCAGTCTAGAAATTTATCATCACCCAGATCATACCTATAATCTTGAGGGGATGATGAATGGGATGAAGCGTTCACTGGAAGTGTACACCCGCGAATTTGGCCCTTATCAACATCGCCAAGTCCGTATCATTGAGTTTCCTCGCTACGCTAGCTACGCTCAGTCCTTCCCCAATACGATTCCTTATTCAGAGTCGTCTGGATTTATCGTCGATGTGGATGAAGGAGATGTAGACTTGCCCCTCTATGGAGCAGCTCATGAGATTGCCCACCAATGGTGGGGCCATCAACTTGTCAGTGGCAATGCTGTCGGATTCCAGTTTCTGATCGAAAGCATGGCTCAATACAGCTCAATATTGGTCATGGAAGAGGTCTTGGGAACCGAAAAGCTGAGAGACTATCTCAAACAGGAGCGTAACAACTACCTGCGTTTGCGTAGCTCAGAGCGTCGCAAAGAAAAGCCCCTCATGACGGTAGAACAACAGTTTTATATCCAATATCAGAAAGGAAGTCTTTCGATGTACGCCTTGATGGATTATATCGGTAAGGATACCCTCAATCTCGCTATTAGACGCTATTTGGATAAGGTGAAATTTCAAGAACCGCCCTTCACTACCACTCTTGATTGGATGGAAGAAGTGCAAAAAGTAACGCCTGATTCCTTAAAGTATGCCTTGACGGACTTATTTGAAACCATTACCTTTCATGAAAACGAAGTACTTGAGGCAAGCTATAAAATGAATCCTGATAGTACCTATACGGTGGACATGAAGGTCTTGACCAAGAAGGTGCGAGATGATGGTTATGGCAACGAAAGTCCAGCCGATCCACATGCTTTGATCGAGGTAGGGATATTTTCATCCAAGCGCGTCAAGCGTAAGCGTGAGGAGAAAACCCTCTATTTACAAAAGCATTGGTTTGATCAGGACACTACCAACTTATCGTTCGTCGTAGACGACAAACCAACCGAGGTCGCCATTGATCCCTACATCAAATTGATCGACCGTAACAGTCGTAACAATCGACTTGAACCCAAGGAATTGGACAAAAAAGAAGAAATAACCGAATCAGAATAATCAATCATTGTTAATACTAAATTACACTTCAAATGGAATATACTTCAGTAAGACCCGCAGCAATTAAATGGGGAGGAATCTCGGGAGCAATCTCGGTGGTTACTTCTACTATTTCGTTTCTCATGACCGACAATACCGCCATGACAATGGTGATGGGGTTATTGAGTTTTGCCATCGGTATCGTAGTACTTGTATTGGCTTATCGTGAATACAAAAACGCTAACGGTGGCTTCATGTCTCTCGGTAAAGGCACCTGGCTTGGGATCCTAATCTCCCTAGTCGGAGGACTCATCGGAGCCGTTTGGAATATCCTTTACGCTACTATTTTTGATAGCGAGCTATGGGACAAGTTGATCAATCAATCAATGGAAGCTATCGAGTCTGATCCCAACATGCCTGATTCTATGTTGAGTATTTATGATTCGGTTTATGGATTCTTATTCTCTCCAGTTGGGCAGATTGTCTCTGTCGTATTTGGTGCTTTCACTGGAGGAGCAATCATTGCCTTGATTGTATCTGCCATTATGAAAAAAGAGCCATCTTAGAAACTCGTTTGAGTTTAATATAAGCCCAGGCAAAAGTGATATCCGAGCTTTTGTCTGGGCTCTTTTTATGCGATAGCTTTAAATTGGCTTTGGCGACTTCTTTATTTTTGCCTGCTGCGCAGAACGCTTATCTCTGGTATTTTTAGCGGTTTATTAGGATATTGAGACTCAATAGTGCACAAAATTTATGGCCAAGAAATTTCTCGATAACCTGAAAGGATTGTTTATCATCGAAGAGGAGACCGCAACCCCTATGCCCCCTCCTAATCGTAAATCCAGCAATAAGCCTCCTATTTTACGTAAGCCCGCCACCAACTCTAGCGCCAACCCCATCATCAAGGATGAGACGCCTAGTGCTCCTCCGCCCAAGGCACCGCCTGCTCCTAAGCCAAAACCCAAACCCAAAATCAAGCTCAATACTAAGCAGGTAGAATTCTTATTGGGAGCGCTTGAAAAAGCCAATTTGGAAGGCCTCGACTACCTAGAGTTTAAACAGTCTTTGGAAGCACTTGACAAAATGCAGATGGACGAAGAAACGCGTTACAAATCTGCTTATGCGGTCGCTTCCTCTATGGGAGCCAATGTGCACAAACTAATTCAGACTGCTGATCACTACCGCAAGGTATTAGAGACCGCCAAGCAGGATTACGAGACCAAAAACCTCAAGCAGGAGCGAGACAAGGTTGAAAAAAGCAAAAAACAAGTTTTAGCTTTTGAGGATAGCGTAAAGAAAAAGAAGGCCCAGATCGAGCAGCTCAAAAAGCAGATAGACGCTGAAGAGCGTAAAATGATTGACGCCATCGCCAAGGCAAAGCAAGAAATGGGCAGCCTAGCCAAGATGGAAGAAGAATTTGCTTACAGCTATAAATTCATCAAAAGCAAAATCGATAAGGACGTCAAAAACATGCGGGAATACCTGACGGTAAAAGCGAGTAATCCCCTTGATGATCCATTTGACGATACCTTAGACTTGGATAAATTATAGAAGTATAAAAAGAGGGCGCAAAACTAATCATTTTGCGCCCTCTGACTTTTGGCCTAAGGGGTAATCGTTCTGCGCAGCAGTAAAGAATAAAAGAGCCCGGATAAAGCTCATACTTAGCATTTCTGGGATGACCTGATTTTTTTATGAAATCTACTAAACGTCATCCCGGCCAAGGAACGAGAGCCGGGATCTTTAGGGATGGACGTTCTGCGCAGCAAGTAAAGATAAAACATCCCCTCCGCGAGAATAGCCCCTTCAAATGGGCTTGCGGGATGACTACAGAAAAAATATTACTCGCTAATCCCCTTAGAAGGGGATGGCTAGCGAAAAGGGGATGTTAAGGATAATCGTTCTGCGCAGCAGGTAGAGAATAAAAGATCCCGGATAATGCTCATAATCGCCTTTCCGGGATGACTACAGAAAAAATATTACTCGCTAATCCCCTTCGAAGGGGATGGCTGGCGAAAAGGGGATGTTAAGGATAATCGTTCTGCGCAGCAGCAAAAA
>CAZHOC010000379.1:3383-5853 GCA_964534295.1 uncultured Bacteroidia bacterium
GGATGGCTGGCGAAAAGGGGATGTTAAGGATAATCGTTCTGCGCAGCAGCAAAAATGAAGCTAAATCATGGCTTAAAAGGCGGGCGTTGGCCAAATTTTAAAATCCTCGCTACTTTTTTACATATTGCAACTCAACTAAAGTCCATGAGTATCCCTGTTGCACCGTAGAAATTTTCCAACTTTCGGTCTAAATTACGTTCTCTAGCAATAGCGGTACTAACGCACAAGAACATCACTCAATTCAAATGGCAAAAACAAGATTAACTCCATTAGCCAAATTTCTCATCTTTGGTATCGTCGTAGCCGGGATGATTTTTGGTCTTATCAAACTCAAAAACAACGGAACCCTTGACAGCATCATTCCTACCAGCGGAAGCTCTTCTGGTTTGTCTGGTGATAAAGGGGACGATGTAATCAATATCGGGGTCGTTACCTGGGGTGGTTACGCAGGTGGCCAATATTTCAACGAAGGTTTTGAAGCCAACGAAGAATCTCGTTTTTATAAAGATTATGGCCTCAAAGTAAACTTCAAAGTACTCGATGATTTTGACGCTTCGCGCGACGCTTTTAAAGCAGATGAAGTAAACTTGCTTTGGGCAACTATTGATGCCTTCCCAACGGAAGTAGAAGGCCTGAGCGCTTATGATCCTCAAGTGGTATTTCAGGCTGACTGGTCGCGTGGTGGAGATGCCATCGTGGTTCGTCGTGGTATCAATAATGTGGCCGACATTAAAGGCAAAAAGGTAGCAGTTGCGCCGATGACGCCTTCTCATACCTTCTTGATTTGGTTGCTAGAAGCAGGTGGTTTGACAACTGCTGATGTAGAAATTGTACAAGTGCCTTCTGCTATTGACGCAGCTGATGCCTTCAAAAGTGGAACTGTAGATGCAGCTGTAGTTTGGAGTCCGGACGATCAGGACTGTGTCGAAAAGGTACCTGGTGCTAAAATCCTAGAAAACACTAAAAACGCTTCCCACATTATTGCGGATATCTTCTATGGCAAAAAAGCTTGGTTGGAAGAAAACAAAGAAAAGATGCAGAAGCTATATGAAGGTTGGATGATCGGCGCTTCTGAAATCAATAATTCTGACGAAGCCAAGCGTAAAGCAGCGAAGATTTTGGCTGAAGGCCTCCGCCAACCAGAAGACTTTTGCTACAACGCTATCAATAATGTTCGTCTTGCGACTCATGGCGATAACCTCGATTTCTTTGGCATGAACCCTGACTACAAAGGCGTAAGTGGCGAAGATCTATACAACAAAATGAAGGTTACCTATGCTGACCTTGGGTTTGCGCCTGCTCAGGTGCCAAGTTGGCGTCTCGTAGCTTATAAAGATCTTGTTAGCGGTGCTGCTGGTCTTACTGGCAATCAGCATGCTTCTGAGGCACGTAAACAGTTTGACGCGCCATCTACCGCTGACCAGACAGCAGAAGCGATCTCGACTAAGCAGGTGAGTATTAGCTTCCGCACAGGTGAGTTTATCCTCGATGAAAATGCGAAATACATCATCGACAAGGAGTTCGTAGATATTGCAAAGGCATTTTCTAACTCTCGTATCCGGATCGAAGGTAATACCGATAATACCGGTTCTCGCGCCAACAACATCGCGCTTTCTAAGAAACGTGCCCAGTCGGTGGCGGATTATCTGCAGCAAGAGCATAACATGCCTGCCAACCGCTTTATTGTGATCGGTAATGGTCCTGATAAGCCGGTGGAAACTAACACCACTACTGCTGGAAAAGCAGCGAATCGCCGTACTGATTTCGAACTGGTAGCCAACTAATATATGTGGGAATCCCTGTTTAAACTGGGGGGAACCCTCGAAGGACGCACGCGCTGGGTATTGGGCCTGGCGGGTGCGTTGGTTTTGTTGTTGCTTTGGACGCTCTTGGCTGAGGGCTTCTCCGAAGAACGCTTAGACCCTATCGACGCACCAACCAGTATCTCCGATCGAACTTATATCGACAATGACTCCTTGCTCCGCAACAACTACGATGCATTGCTAGCAATGAGCGACGAAGAGTTGGCTAGTTTTGGGTTAGAAAAGAATACCGTCTACCCGACTCTGCCTACTCCTATACAGACCTTGCGTTCCTATAAAGAACTGCATTTTGAAGACTTCCTGCTTGCCAATAGCTTCAAATCCATCGGCCTTAATTTGCTTGGGTACATTGTGGCCATAGCCATATCTATTCCCTTGGGCTTTTTGCTGGGTTTGATTCCGTTCTTTGGAGGATTATTTCGCAAGATATTTGATGGCTTTCGCTTCATTCCTTTGACAGCAGTTACGGGCATCTTTGTGATGTGGCTAGGCTTGGACAGCCCTATGAAGGTCGCTTTCTTGGCCTTTGGTATCATCGTGTACCTGGTACCGGTGGTAGTGCAGCGGATAGAAGAAGTAGATGATGTCTATCTCAAGACGGTCTTCACTTTAGGAGCTACTAATTGGCAAAAGATCCGCTCGGTCTA
>CAZHOC010000380.1:0-5819 GCA_964534295.1 uncultured Bacteroidia bacterium
AATAGCCCATCCTCTCTATCTCAAAGGGCTTGCGGTTTGCTATCAATTGTACCAACAAGACCATAATAGCTCTTGGCTCGAACAAGCCTTTTTATTTACTGAGTCAGCTAAGGCAGCGGTCTTTTACCAAGAGATGCATGAACTAACCTTGCAGCAAAAGGGGCTAATTCCTTTGAACATCGCCCAAATGGAAATTGATCTTCGGAGTAGAGATCGTTATTTAAATCGGCAATTACTTGATTTGAAAAATGACCAAAATGAGGACGAAGAAAAGCTCAAAGAAGCCAAGTCAGCCCTGCTAAGAAACCGAATTCAAACAGATTCGCTCTTTAGTGTGATCGAAAATAGTTATCCTCAATACTATCAACTCAAGATACAAACTCCGCGCTTTGACTTAGCTTTCATCCAGTCTCAATTATCTGATAAGCAAAGTATTATTGAGTACCAGGTCGATAAAGATCAGGTTTGGGCCTTTGTCATTAATGCAGATCAAATAGAGTTATTACCGCTGCGCGGAACGCTTAATCTTGGCAGAGATATCGAGCAATTACGAGAGTCTCTGCTTGATCCTAAGCAAGGCCCATTTTCTTATAAGATCTATTTAAAGCAAGCTGCCCAATTATATGAAACCCTCGTTCGACCTCTTACTCCATTCCTCCGTTCCGAAATCATTATTATCCCAGACGATGTATTGTCCTATTTGCCATTTGAATGTTTGTTAACCGAACAAGCAAGTCCAGAGCAGGCAAGTCCTCAGCTACCATTTTGGATTAAAGAAAAAGCAATCAGCTATGTTTACTCGGCCAGTCTGTGGACCCAAAATCGCCATAAACGTAGAAGTGCTCCCAAAAGCTTATTGGCAATTGCCCCCAAATTTAATGCGCTGGATCAAGCCTTTGCTTACACAAGAGGGGATTATTTGGGCCCCCTATTGGCCAGTAAAGAGGAAGCTCAACGAGTAGCGCAAATTTGGCAGGGAGAGACTCTTTTAGACTCCTCCGCCAGTATACAAAACTTTATATCTAGGGCCTCAGAATTTCAGATTATCCATTTAGCTACGCACGGTAAAATCCTTGATGAAGCTACAGGGAGGTCCTTTCTTGCGTTTTACAGTGATTTAGATACTTTTCGCCTCGGCGAACGCTTATACCCTCAAGTACAGGCCTTGTACTTAGCTGATTTGTTTTCTTTACGGCTAAGGTCTGATCTGGTGGTACTTTCTGCTTGTGAAACGGGCTTGGGGAAATTGTATAAAGGGGAAGGAGTCGCTTCTCTCGCCAGAGGTTTCATGTATGCAGGAGCTTCTTCCATTCTTAACACCCTTTGGAGTGTCAGTGATGAAGGCAGTAAAATGTTGATGGAGCGTTTTCATTACTACTTAAATCAATCCAAATCACGCACAGAAGCGCTTCGCTTAGCGAAATTAGATCTAATCGAGGCGAGGCCCGAATACAGTAAGCCCTTTTATTGGGCTGGATATATTCTGGTCGGAGACGAGCGTGAAATCGAAATACAGAATAGTGGGCAAGCTGTCTATTATTTGTTAGGCTTGATCTTTCTGGGCTTAGGCTGGGGCTTGTTCAGCCAAAGTCGACAACAAAAAACGGCAGACTAAATAGCCTGCCGTCGATATTTTTGAATTCAAATATCTTATTCGTTGGATTCTTCTTCCTTGTACTTTTCGATCAAGGCTTCAGTACCACTCACGTTTTCATTGTTTCTTTTGCCAGTTGCGATGGCACGATTGGCCCACTTCATGGCTAAACCGGTTTGATTTGTCTTGAAAAGAAGAGCCGCATAAGTGTCTAGATGGGCATAGGAATCTTCGGTTTGTACCACATTATGCATCCAGTCTGCTGCTGTAGCTAGCAGGGTTTGATCCTCGCATTTTTCGTACATCGTCCAAGCCGCACTATTGAAACTACGGCCTTGTTCTTCATAGCCTTTAGCTTTAACTAGGGCATTGCCAGTTTCCACTAACTTGGCCCATTCCTCAGTTCGCTGGTAATAAGCCATTCTGATATTGTACTCTTGCTCAGGATCGCCATACTTTTTGAGCGTCTCAACGGTAGATTCTAGTAGTGTTTCATCTTTGGCCTTGAGCGCTGCATAAAACTGTCCATTGATGATTCTATCCGTTACGCTCTTAGCGTCAGCTTTGCCAAACTTCTCAACGTATTGCTGATAGTTTTCTAGGTAGTGATTTTGATTGGATTCCGGGATGTTCATCGTAGAAAGAACATTCCAGACAACTTCTGAGTACATGTCCTCCTGCTGATCCAACCATTCTCCCACTACTTCAGGAGCAATACGTTTTTGTTTGCCGTTTTTGCCAAAGGCATCAAGGTAAAAGTCAGGAAAACCTGGATCCAATACGTTGGGATCACCGATAAGCGGAGGATGGTTTTCTTCAATCTGCATATCTTTGACGCTACTGATGAAGTTATCAATGTCAGCGTCATAGCCGACAATGCGGCCTGCGAGTTTGCCTTCGGGCGTGAAGAAAAGAAGTGTAGGATAAGATCTGACACGATACTTCATGGCCAAATCAATCCCTACCCCTTTTTCAAAGTCGATTTTTACTGCAACGATTTCGTCGTTCATGTATGCAGCTACCTTTTCATTGTGGAAGGTGTTCTTGTCTTGGACTTTGCACCAGCCACACCATTCGGTAAAGGCATCGACCATAATGTATTTTTCTTGCTCAGCAGCAAGGCTTCGGGCTTCGGCCCACGATCCATCAATGAAGGCAACGTATGGGCCTTCATCTGCTGCCTCAGCAGCGTCTTGTGCAGACGTAAAGTAGGGGTTGACGAGCCATAGGCACATCAACAGGCAAACAAGCAAAGATTTTCGCATAAAGTATTAATTATTGGTTTCGGCAATTTTCTGCAGGTCCTTTACCAAGTCCTGATACTTTTGAAAAAAGCCAGAAAGCCGTTCTACATAATCTTTTTGAATCGGTTGTCCAGACAAATTGGCCTGTGCGATAAGGGCAAGCATGGCTGTATTGGCAAGACGTTCGTTTTCATCGGTTAACTCGTACTTTTCAACAAGACGGTTAACGATTTGCGCTGATTGATTCCCTTCCTCCGGAAGAGTGGGCGAAACAGGGTTTTTTGTTGACATAATGATAAAAACTAGGCGTATGATTTAATTTGAATTTATGAATAAAGCCGCAAAACTGCAAGACTTATCTTAATCTACACGAAGTCTTTCAGTCCATAAATATCTATCAGTTCGAACGGTCAAAAAGTACCATCCGGCGGTTATTTGCGGTAGCTGAATTAGGTGGTCAAAGGCCTGATCTGATTGAGTGTTAACAGATTGCTGATAAATGGTCTTGCCTAGTATATCACTAACTTTTAACTCAATTGTTTCGTTTGCTTCGGCGATTCCGCTCAGGTGAAAGTTGCCTTTATTGGGATTCGGAAAAACGCGGAGCTGAGCGTTCTGCGAAGCAGGCGCAACTGAAGTGACCGCAGTACCTTGTAAATTGATGTTGTCGAGGTAAATGGAAAGGCCATTCTCGAACTTGGTATACTGGAATTGGAAAACTACTTGCTCTCCTTGAAGGGCGGATAAATCCAGGCTGACAGTTTGCCAATCTTCGCATTGAGGGATCCAAATGTTGCTTGTGTCAACCCCAATAGTCGCTGTGGCTAAAGCATTGTCAGCAAGATCTAGCAAAGGCACATCAGAAAACGTTGCTCCACAATCGGTAGAGTAGAGGACTCGGAAACGCTCACCATTAAAGGCTGAAGGCCTAAGCGGATCGAAGGCATAGGCATAATCAAATTCCAAGACTGGATTTTGCACTGAGCGAAGATCAAAAAGAGGACTTCTAAGTCCATCCTCTAAACCTGCGGCAAAGGTAAACTGATTGTTCATAAACATACAGCTCGTCTCATCACCATTGTTGGGATCGCAGCCTCGTTCGATGAGTTGCCAGCCGATACCACTAGGGTTATCTAAGGTCCAGCTTTCAGGTAAGCCTGTTTCAAAGTCCACCTGATGCGGGGCCGTGATCCAGGGCAAGAAATTAAAGCTAGTGCTGAGGGTATCATTAAGATTGTAAGCATCGACTTGTGCGTTCGGCGAAGCCGTATATACCTTAACATCATGCGGGCCTGGCGTTAGTTGCTGTCCTAGAAAAAGGCTTAGGGTATCCGTTTCTGTATAGTTGATATTGCCATTCCACGCTGTTTGGGTGATAGGGCCATTGTCTATCTGATAGAAAATGTTGACGTTTTGCAGAGGAGCCAAACCAAAGTTGCGGAGGCTGATTTGTATCTCTTGGGGGCTTTCGCAAAGGCTAAGACCCGGTTGCATAATTTCGGTTATACCTACATCATAAGGATCTGGAATGCGACAAACTTGGGAATTGATCAAACTGGGGCGAAGATTACGCAGTACCACCCGCATACGTTCAACCTGTCCGGGAGTAAAACGCTTGCGGCAAACCGCTTGGTTGTAATCCATGTACAGATCATTGAAATCTGTAGTATCGGATTGGAATGGATTGTTGATACTCGTATCGTCTGCGTCAGTCTGGCAATGATTGGCAGGCCCACAGCCCTCAAAGTAAATGGCATCATCGGGGGGAGTATCACAGACTCTATCTCCTTGGATCAAGCAATCATCGTTTTGACAGCCTTGATCAAAAGGGTGGGGTAGGCCTAAATAGTGTCCGACTTCATGCGCTAGGGTACCGCTATTGGCTTTTGATGTACCGATTTGAGTATGAAGCATCACGATACCATCATAAAAATCACCCGCTGCGTAAGGATAGTAAGCATAACCAGCCACTCCTCCTCCCAAGAGGGTCCGTGCTACATAGATATTTAGATATTGATCTGTGGGCCAATAAAACTGCTCTTTCATAGCGAAGTCATCATTGGGACCAATCTCAGTAAAGGGGGTAACATAGCGCTCAATACCTGTAGTCGGCAGACCGTCTGGATTGACTTGAGCCATGCAAAATTGAATGCGCACATCCGCTCCTCTCGTACTGTCATAGTAGCCTACATTGCGAAAGGCCTCATTGACATTGTCCATTTCTATATAGACTCGACTATCAGCAATATTTTCTCCTTGATTGAGGTGAAGGATATGCCAAATCACCGGAATGGTATAAATGATCGTGTCGTCAATTCTGGTTCCACTCAATTGCCGTTCTTCAAGGATCTTCTCCTTGAGCAGACGATCTGTTTGATAGATTTGCCAGTCGTAATCAGGCCTTTGGGAACGTAATTGATTTTCGATTATATCAGAGCCGCATTCAATTTGGCCAAAGAGAGGGGAGCTAAAAGAAAAGCAAAAAAGGAAAAGAAGCAGAGGAGTCGTTATGCGCATGGACAGATTTTGTTTATAAACCAGTAAAAATACAAAAAGTTATGCTTGCGAAATCAATTCGGGCTTACTACTTTTGCAACCCGTGTTAACCAAAGCACTAAAAATCATCCGCCCGGGTGGTGGAATTGGTAGACACGTTGGTCTCAAAAACCAATGGCGCGAGCCGTGCCGGTTCGAGTCCGGCCCCGGGTACACATAGGCTTTAAACGGCCTATAACGGCGATTCTGGGCGAAATCAAGCAAAATAAAGCGAAATATTTTGCTTGTAGCGCAGATTCATCCCGCAAGGGATTTTAGCCGTAAAACCTAACTAAGTGGCTGGTAGACAATAGTTTATCAGCCACTTTTTTTTAAAAAAGCAATTTTTCCCTTTTTGCTCGATTCTGTGCCTTTCCAATATCAATTCGATGAAGGACCAGAGTAAAATTTCCTACAATAAAAACGGACTACCCTATGTAAAAGCG
>CAZHOC010000381.1:0-5818 GCA_964534295.1 uncultured Bacteroidia bacterium
GGCTCTAATTGAAACCATTAATCATTTTTAATGCAGTACAGAAAATATAGAAGTTGTAGCGGAGCAAATGATAAAGGCTGAGGGCATGATCGTCAGTCCAGGTTTTATCGATTCGCACTCCCACGGTGGCATACTCAACAATCTCGCCCAAGGGGTTACGACCATTTGTCTAGGCCAGGATGGCAATAGTGGTTCCCTAAAGCAGCTTGCTTCTGAGCTAGAGGAGGATAGCCGAAAGCTAAGCCTTCCTGTAAACGAGGCTTGGTGGGTGGGACATGGCACTTTGCGTAGCGATACTGGGGTAGGGACTCGTAGAGATCCGGGCGCCAAATTGATTGATGGGATGAAGGAACAACTAGCCATTTTACTCGAAAAAGGCGCTTTTGGACTCAGTACGGGGCTGGAATACATACCGGGCATCTATGCAGATCAGGAGGAATTGATCGAACTGGCGCGTGTGCTGGGGCGATATGATGGAGTGATGGTGAGCCACATTCGCAATGAGGATGACGATCAGCTTTTTGGAGCCTTAGATGAGTTGGCCGCCTGCGGCGAATACTGCCGCGTGCATGTTTCCCATGTCAAATCTGTTTATGGCAAAGGGGAAACTCGGGCCCAAGAGATTGTCGCTTACCTCGATCAAGTTGGGGCGAGTACCCAAGGGATGACGGCTGATTTGTATCCCTATTCTGCTTCTTACACTACCATTGGGATTGTCTTCCCTAAGTGGGCGAGGCCTCCAGCGGATTATTTTAGCGTTCGGCGCAGCCGAGGCAAGGAGCTCTCTGACTACCTCAAAGCAAGAGTCGAAAAACGCAATGGACCGGAAGCGACCCTATTTGGCTCCAAAAAATATGCGGGCAAAACCTTGGCTCAAGTCGCCAAGGAGCAAAATCGTCCTGCAGAAGAAGTGCTAATGGACATTGGTCCAACCGGTGCCTCGGCGGCCTACTTTGTGATGGACGACGAGCTGCAAAAAGCCTTAAGCGCTTGGCCTCATTTGATGATTTCGTCTGATGGAAGTGAAACTATGCGCCACCCGCGAGGCTATGGCAGTTTTACCAAAGTACTCTCCGAATGGACCCTAAGAGACGAAATCATGAGCCTGGAAACGGCTATCTACAAAATGACGGGCCTACCAGCTGCTACTTTTGGCTTCGAAAAGAGAGGCTTACTCAAGGAAGGCTACTACGCTGACATTGCCATCTTTAAGCCAGAGGATTTGCGCGCGAAAGCAAATTTTGTCGAACCTCACATCCTAGCTGAAGGCATGCACTTGGTCTTCATCAATGGACAAATCGTTTGGCAAGGCCAAAAATGGAATGGCACAAAAGCCGGTCAAATGCTAAAAAAGAGGAGCAGAAATTAATCTACTCCTCTTTGCTGTGCTTAGTTCCAAACTTCAGCTATTTCTTAGTTTGACCAGGCGTCGTCATATGCGTTTTGAAGCAGGCTGCGGTCATCGCCAGCTTCGTGAGAGCGGCAGTTGATCATGATGGTGGCTTCTACATTGTTAGGGAAGACCATAGTGCGAGTGTTGACACCACGACCGTTGCTAATCCAATCTCCACCGTGGTGTAGGTAAGTTCCCTGATCGCCATTGCTGTCATGTAGGCCTACGTCTTCACTAAAGAAGAAGTCATAAAATGGCTGAGGCAAGTATCCGTCTAAGTGGCGAGCGTGAGCCATTACCGAAGAAACTTCATTAGCTGAAAGGTAGAGGCCAAATGCGCCGGGTCCTTTGGTAAAGCTACCCGTAATCCAGGGCGCTTGATTGAGGTCAGAATAGTTGTAGAAATACACTGGATTGGTACGACTCGGGAATAGAGGATCATGCGTTACTTGGGCCGGAATCAAAACCTTGCTTTTCATCAAGTTCATGAAGATGTCCTTGGTCAACTGATCGAGATTGTCGTCATCATTAGCAAAAGAAGCCTCATTGAGCAAGTCGCCAGAGTGAATATAGGCCGTTACGATGCGTAGAGCGCTATAATTGGCATTGTTGTAAGAGTATTTGCCTTTGTCTGACTGATTGACGCCAAGGGCTACCCAATCTTTGATATCGTCATATACATTGCCTGAGTTAAGGATACCAGAACGGTGCTCGAGTAACTGACGTAGGGTGATATCGTTGAGACTTGGATGCACAGTCCAATGCGTAGGCAAAAACTGTACGAATGGAATGTCAATGTCTTGCATACCCTTGCCATCCATCGTTTTGAATAGGGTCAGAGCGGTGATGGGCTTGGTAACGCTCGCGATGTGCATACGAGAAGTATGACTCATTTCAATTCCGGTCTGGTAGTCTGGGCTAGTTCCGGGCATGACGGCAAAACCTCCTGCACCTTCACGAGCGGCATTGCCGTTGAGGCCGATAGAGTAGGAGTATCCTGTAACTTTTCCGTCTAGGGCCTCAATGATATTGGCTTCAAATTGATCCATGGAGAAGCTTGGGCCGGCTTGTTTGATATCGTCGATTACTACTTGTTCGCAGGCAGTAAGACTTAGGGCGAGAAGGGCAACTAATGAGAAGATAAACTGTGTGAACCGTTTCATAATATTAGGGTGTTTGATGTTGTTATCAATGTTACATTCACCCCTTTAGTCGTGGCCCCTAGCGGGTCGATCAACACTTTTTTGAATTTTTTTTCTAGGGGGATGTCTACACTTGTTTGTCAAAGCTTCACGCTTGTACATTTGCAGGCTCATTTTGTAGCCACTTTGGCTCACTTTCGTTTATAAATACTGACACCGAGATGCAGCCTTTTAATACTTGGCTTGTATTTGTACCATAACGACAAGATTCATGACCCGCAACGCTTTCATCACCGCATTCTTGATTTGCATGACATTTTCGCTTGGCTTGGCCCAATCGATCCGTCCTTTGCAAACTGGTTTGATTTCAGACAGTAGCTATTATGATATTGCCGCCATCGGCGACGGTCTTTTTTGGGCCGCTGGCGAAAATGGTCTCCTCAAAGAAATCGATAGCGATGGCAACACCCGCAGCTTAACGTTCCCCGAAGGGGAGGTCAACCTCCTCAAAATCGTACCTACTGCTGATGCGATCTTTATCGGTGGCGACCAAGGAATGATCTTTCGCTATGATCGCCGCACGGAGACTTTTGAACGTTCCTTCTTTGGTAAGACTTTTGCCAAACGCTGCTTCTACGATATGATGGTGATGGACGACGGTACCTTACTTGTCGCCGGAGGTAATCAAAAAATCGCCAAAGCTGGTAAAACTTTGCCTAAAGGCTTTATCGCCAAAGTCGACCCTAGTTTGCAGTTTGGACCGGAAATCGTCTGGGAAAGTGCCGTACACTTTGTTTGGTCGCTTGAGCGTCCCGGCGATGAAAGTGTAGAATATATCGCTGCAGCCTATAGTGGTATTCAAACTACCATCCTTTCCAGCATCAATGGCGCGACTACTTGGCAGAAAAAGAGCCATGTGCCTGCCTTGGTACACCACCTTCATTGGACAGGAGAAGAAATCTATTATAGTGGCGTGAAAAACCCTTTCTTTAGCAGCAATGGCCGCGTCGGCAAGCTCAACGGAGATAAAATCGAACTCGTAGACGAAGGCTGTGTTTGGTCCTTACTCGAACTCAACGGCAAACTTCATGGCTTGACCTTCAATGGTAGCATTGCTGAGTTAGAACCCGTCAGCGCCACCGTAACCAAGCGTTACCGTCCTACTACCTTCTCACTTTACGAGGCCGTAGCGATCGATGATCAGCGTGCCTTGATCGTGGGACATGGACAGCAGTTGTTTTTGATGGATTTAAACGCTTCCGCTGATACTGAGCTTTCTAAGTAGGGCTGCTGCGCAGAACGCTTGTTTCTTGGCAAGCTCATTTTGGAAAGGGAATAGAATAACTCCTCAGATTGTCTTCCTGAGCTCCGTTGAAGGATCTTTATTTACTCCCTGCTGCGCAGAACGCTTATCTCTTTTAAGTACTTAGACAATAGTATTTAGAATTAAGATAAGGCACTGAGAAATTTGGAGTTAGGAAGGCCATTTTTCTACCTACTAAATACTTTCTACTCAATACTTAATTTGTAGTACAGAACATAAAAAAGGCGACCCACTGGGTCGCCTATATTTTTATCATCAAAGCAAAGCTTATTTGTACTGCTTTGGAGGATCTTTTTCTGGTAATTCGATTGAGCCAGGAATACCTAGTAGGGGGAACTCCTTGCGCAAAGGATAGTACTCATAATCTTCTGGCATGAACATACGACGAAGATCTGGGTGGCCAGTAAATTTGATGCCGTACATATCAAATACTTCACGCTCGAACCAATTCGCAGAAGTCCAGAGGGTAGTGATCGTATCAACTACTGGATTGTCTTCTTCTACACGGCAGCAAACTCTTAATCTCTGTTTGCCTTCAAGGCTCACAATATTGTATGCTACTTCAAAGCGAAGATCATCAGTATAGTGGTCTGATCCAGTAATATCGGCGAGGTAGTTGAAATTAAACTGCGATTTTAAGGTAGTTAACACTTCAACGATATGCTCAGCTTTGACTTCGATAGTCATTTCGTTGGCATAGCCACGAACTTCTACGATATAATCCTGAATCGTACTGCTTTTGATCGTATCCAGAAAAGTATTTTCAGCCATTAGGATAAGTTTCTAATTCTAACCAGTAAAGCTACTCCTTGTTTGCTTATCGGCCCCAATTTTCGGGATCTTTTTGCCAATCAAAGATAGTTTGCTGCTCGTGGGCGGCAAGATAGTCAATCTCGGTGGCTTTTTGCAATAGGGTCTGGAGATTTGTCAGCGGAGTGTAGCTAGTACCTGTGGTGGCAAATGTGCTTTCCGCTTGCGGAAAGCCATAGCTAAAGATGCTCATCGTACCAAGGATCTTAGCTCCTTGCTCTTGCATAGCCTTTACGGCCGCAACGCTACTTTTGCCACTAGAGACCAAGTCTTCGATGACGACATATTGCTTGTCTTGCTCCAACCGACCTTCGATCATATTTTGCAGACCATGGCCCTTGGCCTTGGCTCTGATGTAGACAAAAGGGAAATCCATCGCTTCGGCAACCATCACTCCCCAAGCAATCGCTCCAGTCGCTACACCAGCGATGGCACTCGCTTCTGGATACATGCTGCGGATTTGGTTGACAAAGGCATTGGTAACCGCTTTTCTAATCTCTGGATAAGAGAGTGCAAGGCGATTATCACAATAAATAGGAGACTTCCAACCGGAACTCCAGGTAAAAGGGTCCTGCGCTTGTATGCGGACCGCTTTGATTTTTAGTAAATACTCTGCAATTTTGGTGCTTTCCACGGCGAACAGTTCATTTGGGCCGCAAAACTATGAAAATTTTTGCACTGAATCTTTCCATTTCGTTTGCCAGCCATAATTCCAAGCGATCGTACGAATTTGAACCTATCTCTTTTGAAGAGTTAATGGCTCATTTGTTCAAAGGTCTTGAGTTCCCAGACCAACAGTTTTACGTTTTGGCTGAAAACAACGAGCAATTTCAACAAGAAATCTTTGACCTGCAAGCTAATGATCTTTGGCGGGAGCTGGATTTGAGCGTCGAATTTGTTTTTCCTAGCGAATCGCAGATTCAAAAGTTTCTCGCGGACTTCCGAGATCGCTTTCGGGAGACTGACGCTGCAGGAGGAGTCGTCACCAATGAAAAAGACGAATTCCTCATGATTTACAATCGTAAGCGTTGGACTCTACCCAAAGGAGGGGTTGAGTGGGGCGAATCGATTGAAGAAGCAGCCTTGCGTGAAGTCAAAGAGGAAACGGGCATTGAAGAAGTGAAAATGCACGAGAAAATAGGAGAAACC
>CAZHOC010000382.1:0-5802 GCA_964534295.1 uncultured Bacteroidia bacterium
TGCCCAAGAGTTTTTGACTAAAATTATCGCTTTTACAATTCTTTCAAAGAACGAGTATATTTTTTTGAACACTATTGGTTCAAAATTGGAAATTCAGAATCCTCAGGTGTCTATGGTTCGCTAAAGATCTTCTTTCGATGGTTCTTGCCCCACTTTTGGATTGCTAGCATTACTGGTCTTAGTTCGGCCCCATATTCTGTGAGACTGTACTCCACTCTTATCGGCACTTCTGGAAAGACTTTTCTCGACACCAAATCATTGACCTCCAAATCCTTGAGGGCATTAGAAAGTGCTCGCGGCGAGATCCCTTTTAAGTCGCTTTGCAACTCACTAAAGCGTTTGGTACTGCTACACAAGCTGAAGAGAATGGGGAATTTCCACTTACCTCCGATTATGTCTAAGGCATCCATTACGGATTGAATTTCGATGTATTCCTCCGATTTCGACATGCTATACTTTTATATAGTAACTCTACTTTTTGCAATTAGTGCAGAATGTATAGCAAAGATACATAAACTTGTAAGGGAATGTCAGAAGGATCAATCCCCTATCATATGCGCCCCAACAAATTTGTTCTAATATTCGCTGGATTGTTGATTGCCTCTTTTGCCATTGCCTTTACTTTTTACCCTAAGTCAAGCATTCAAAATATGAATCAGCAGATTACGCTTAGCGAGCTCCCTAATAGAGAAGGAGAACGCCCTCTTACCACCAATACCAATCCACATACTCAACTCAATCAGCAGCCAGAAAATAGATCCCATATTAGACGCTTGGAAGCTTGGGCCTTTAGCTTAGCTCATATTGAACGTAAGCCTAGCGGGGTTTCGGTCCCAGGAGCTGTGGCTATGTGCATGGCCGATGATCATACTTGTGAAAGCTGTAATGCATTTATGATCGGGACTGAATTCGCCCATTTCCACCCACATCCTGATTACAGTATGCACCTCGGACTTCCAAAAGAGGACGCTCAAATGGTCATCGAGAAAGGATGGGGTGAATGGCACCCGCTGATTGCCAGAGATTTTATACCGCCCAATATCATCATGCTGTATGCCCCAAGAAATGAAACTGAATTTGAGGCAGCAAAGGCGATCCTACAGCAGTCTTATGCTTTTGCCAAAGGAGAGTTGAAATAATAAGCGTCCACTTTGGGGCTAGGACTTTATTAGTTGCACTGCTTCGCAGAACGAGGGAAGCTAGAATTTCGAATACCGAATGTCTGTCAATCCCTTCGATATTGGACATTCGAAATTCTACATTCAGCGTTCTATCGTTCTGCGAAGCAGTAGGCCTAAAACAGATCAATCAAAAATAGCGACCCGCCCTACCCAATTGCCTGCCGCAAAGCGAAGCTGAATAGGATAAATCCCATGGGGAAGCTCCGGCAGGTTTATCGGATAAGGACCACCGACATAGTGTGCCTCTTTTGCTTCCCAAATAGGCCGTCCTTTAATATCCATCAACTGAATCTCTAGCGGGCCTTGAATCGTTTGGGGTAATTCGATCGAAAAGTTGCCCCGGGACGGATTGGGGATAATACGAGTGCTAGCCAAAAGATCATTTTCGATGGAATTGGTACCTACTACGACCTCAAATTCTATATAGCCAGGCTCTGTACAAGCAGTATTGAATGCGGTAGCCTTTACAGTATAGGTGCCAGGGCCAGGATAATAGTGAGTATGAAAAAGGGAGCCAATAGTATCAGAATCAGGGTATATATCAACAAATGTCCCATCTCCCATAGTCCAAGAGACATCAATCGCTTGGCCTGCAAATTGGCGGTAAAAATCTACTCTAAAGGAATCACCTTGAGTGTAGCTATACGCTTGTAGCGGGGGAGAGATGAAATTATCAAATCGAACCAATTGGATCGAGTCGGTAAAAGTACAAGTAAAGGTATCAAGAGGGGTAATCCAGCTAGTATCAGCAGTTAAGTAAAACCAAGCACTATCTTTCCCTGCCATTGCAGCAGAGTCAACCGTTGTCCATGTTTGAGTATCTCCGGTGGACCAAAGATGATTCAAATATCCTGGAAGGACATTAATCTCTGTTTCTAAACAGGCTGTAGGGAAGGTACTAAGCCCCATATTGACCGGCCGTTGATAGCTGACAGGATAGTTGAATTGCCAGAAAACAACTGAATTACAAATATTTGCCTGCATCCGGACAGAAACATTATAATTACCGGGACAAGGCATCTGAATCGCAACAGTATCAGAAGGGCTAGAAACAAATATCCCCAAATCAATTAGCCAAAAATCGTATTCAACATAAGCGGGATCAAATGCTGGTTTAAAATATATATAGGTAGAGTCCCCTATCTCGAAACTGCCATAGTCCAATACTGGATCTAGACTACTACTAACGTATGCGACCTCTATAGAATCGCTGAATACACAGCCATCTTTTTCAGCTGTAGCATATACCCAAACTCGTTGATTATCATTAGCTAATGAATCAAAATAATCATCGGTAACAATGCCCTGTTCGCCCGTATGCCCAGTAGACCATTGCCAGTTAGTAAAGCCCTGATAGCCAGTAATGATCGTCGAATCGCAGATGACATCAAAAGTATCTGGCAAAAGGCTCAAGGACTGGACACTCAAATCATAGAGGGCATAGCCGTGGGATTGAGTATTGCCTGCTCGCGAGAACTTGCCCCCAATACTGAGTTTATCAAAATAGAAATCAAGGGTATTGACGACTGGATAGCCGTTACAGTCTGAAGCGGTAATCCCTTCACCTAAGGCTTCCCACCCTATCCCGGGCGTGTATCTAGCCACGCGATTGGCCGCTACGCCTCCTACACCTGAAAATTCTCCACCTACATACAAGACTCCATTATCGTCAAAATCAATGGCTCGCACGATTTGGGCATACTGAGCTGGAAAGGTAATGGCAGCTTGCACTCCTCCCCTACTGCTCCATTGGGCGCCATCCCAAAAAGCCAATCCAGCCGAACTGAGGGTACTGCCATTGCTTTGAGTAACAGTAAAGAAGCCACCTCCCACTGCTATCTCAGCACTAATGGGATCTTTTGCGATTGCATACACATTATGATAGAAGCCTAAGCTTTGACCCAATACCGACCAAGAGCTGCCATCGTAAACGGCGATGCCTTCCATGGTGGCTCCATTGACGCTGGTGAATGTACCTCCCACATAAAGCAGGCTATCTCCGTCATTGAAAATATCTCTTACTATCCCACCTCCTATGCTCGCAAGCTCGGACCAAGAGCCATTATTATCTCGAATGGCAAGGCCATTAGCTATCGTACCATCTACAGAGGTAAAATTACCACCTATGACGACTTCTCCCTGCCATTTATCGACGGCATAGACTGTCCGAAAATTACCAGGTCCCCCTAAACTAGTAGCTAATGGGGTATTGATTCCGATAAAATCACTTGAGACAATTCCACTGGCTAACTGCATGCCTCCAGTCAAGGTATTAACAGAATCGAAAGCACCTACTATTAGGTATCCTAGACTATCAGAATATATTTCGTGCACTGAAGCCGGATAGCTGGCTGCGGTAAATCGACTACTTGCAAACCACTGCTCTCCGGGTAATGGCAAAGCATTGGCGCGTGTTTCACGACCGCTTAAACAGCTGAATTGTCCTCCAATCCAAGGGCCTGCACCAAAGGTCGAATAAATTTCATCACAAGCCTCTGAAAGACCATTTCCCAAAATATCCCAATTCAAAAACCCAGCATTTGGATCACGCCAGCTAGCTAAATAGCGACATTTGAGGGTACTTACTTCAAGGAAGTTTCCTCCAATATAAATCCTGTCCTGAAACTCTTGGATGCAAAGCACCTCCTGCCCAGGCTGGGCCTGAGTGATACCACCGCTAAGGTCTTCCCATTGTTGAGTACTAAGATCCATCCGAGCTACATATTCTCCCGGTACCGGAGCAAAGGGATCGGCATCATCAGCATTGAAGTTTCCACCTACATATAGGTACTGATCCTGGGCATCAATATGAACGGCATAAGTTTGCCACCGTCCTCCTGAGGGGCGGTTTCCTAGACCAGTGGAATAAGTCCAAGTGGCTCCATTGGTACCGCTAAGCGAGGCCAGCCCACTTCCAGGCGCATAAAAATTACCAAAGCTGCCTACGGCATAAATTGTTCCCGTAGTTTGGTCCACGGCAAATTCTCGCACTATTCCGGGTGTCGGGGGTGGCGGGGTGCTAATATCGAGAATATTACTGATCCCATTTCCAAGCGCTTGCCAACCATTTCCGGGAGTCCAAAGAGCGGTACTTTGGACCTGAGTATTGCCATTGATTTTGCTAAATTTTCCGCCGACCAAGAGCTCCCCTGTAGTGGCAAAAGTCATGGTTAAGACATCACCATTGTCATCACTATTGAGATTGAAGGTACCGATCCCCTGCCCCATCGCGGACCAAGTTTGGGCATTCAGATCGTAAAGAGCCATGTTATTGACAGGGAGGTCTCCCCCTAGGTTTTTGGCTGCCGTGATAGCACCACCTGCGTAGAGGGTATCGTTACGGAAGGCTAAAGCATAAACTCTGCTAGCCTCCACCCCAAATCCTAAGGACTCAAAAGTTTCCGTGCTGGCATTCCATTTAATGACATTTTTGGAGGCAATGAAATTACCATTCATATCCTCAACTCCTTGAAAAAAGCCTCCTATATAAAGATTACCGGCAGGGTCGCAGACCAGAGAGTTGATCGTTCCGCTACCGCAGGAAGGACACTGAAAATCACCCAGTCCTTGCCAAGTTTCCCCATCCCAGCGCCCTACTTTTTCTATGCTAGGATCACCCCCAAATTGTTCGGGATCGCCTACATACAAATAGGTACCCGAGGGATCGACTGCCATAACGCGTGGCACCGAAAAAACACCCGGTCTTTGGTAGCCACTCTGCCAAACGCCATCACAGCTTTGGGCAAAGGCGAGGCTGTGAGGCAATAAGAAAAATATCAAAAGGAATGGATAAGCTTTCATTTTAGGGGGAATTAAAGATGGACGAATAGAGTAATACAGCGTCTGCAAGAGGGTTTTCCTCTTAGACTATTCGGTGCAATCCGTCATATGCAAAGGGAGGTTCAGGCAGGATTATTCGAGGCGGATGCCTACATAAACAGGGCCTGCGAAGCTGGTTTTATCATCATGCACAACCTGGCAGCGGATAACAAATTGGGAGTCGCGTCGAAAACGTTCTGAAGATTCGAAGCTGGCGGCATCCCAAACGATACCCGTGATTTGAAATTTAGCCCTACCCGGTCGCTTCCGTAAAACAGAAGAAAGTCCAAGCTTTTGAAATGGCAGGAGCGTCCTTTCAGATCCCTTAGGCTCTAGCTTAAAAGCAGCAGAAAACTGTTGCTCTACCTCCTTACCGCTTAGGATTTTATTGAGCCGTTGCCAGGATTTCAGACTAAAACCTTCCCGAATTTCTAGCGTGCTTAGCTGCAATTTGACAGGCTTTTCGAAGGCGGGCCCTTGTGGTGGGGGGTAACGCATAAAGAGGCCTTCTCCCAAGGCAGGATATAAATCGGCGAGCGTCCCTGCGTGGGTCTGCAAAAAGGGTGTAACATTGAGTTCTCCAGGAACTCCCTGTGGTGCTTGCCCTAAGACTGCATTTCCGCACAAAAGGAGTAAAATCAGATTGAGGTATGTGATTGTTTGTTTCATCTCTTTGAATGTGATTTTGTAAAAAGAAGAGATGAACCAATCTAAGCTAAGAGCAATAGCCTTGCTCCAGGATGTCCTTGTTTGGTGAGATCATGTCCGCTAAGGGAGGAATGATGTCAGGCTTTAGCGGGTA
>CAZHOC010000383.1:0-5802 GCA_964534295.1 uncultured Bacteroidia bacterium
AATCTCCGTGGGTGGTATAAGTAATTACAATTTGCCGGACAGGAGATTTCTCGTCGCTTCGCTCTGTCGAAATGTATTTCCGGCGGTAGCTGCGCGCATGCATGCCGCACCCTAGAGACAAGCGTTCCGCGTCCCGAAAGCTTTCGGGAGTAAACCCAATAAAGATCCGCCAAAATCATTCTCCTTGGCTCAGGCGCTTGCGTATCCTGCTCAGGCTCTCGGGACTGATGCCCAAAAAGTCCGCGCTATAGCGTTGTGGAATGCGTTGAAAGAGTTCAGGCTGTGTTTTGAGTAGCTTTTGGTAGCGTTCGGCTGGTCGCTCAGAGCCCAAAGAACGAGCAATATCAGAGGCTTTTTGCGCGACCTCCTCACTGGCTACTCTCCCTATGGTCTGAAAGGCTGGCACGCGCTCATAAAGCTCCATCAAGGCGTCTTTTTGGATGAGCCAAACGACAGAATCCTCCATGGCCTGGAAAGCTGAATTAGTTGGCTTGCCACTATTGAAACTGGCAAAATCAGTGATGAAGCAATTTTCGAAGGAGAAATCACAGCTAATCTCATCGCCATCCTTGAGATGAAGATGGCGGATAGCTCCTTGCTCGACAAAGGTGATAAAATCACATACCTGATCCACGGCCAACAAATACTGACGTCGGGCAACTTCCTTGCGTACAAAGTATTGATCTACAAGCCCTAACTCTTCTTCGCTAAGGGGGGTGATGCTTTGACAATATGCTTTGAGTGCTTTAGCCGTTGACATTATTTGCCTTTGCGTTTGGAAGCGTATTTGACGGTTTCATCGAGTATAATCGCCTCGTGCATAATCTCTCTAATGATGTCCTGGGGAATATCAGCCACCTTTTTTAAGATAATGCCACTAACCTGTTTACGGCCACGATGCTCTAATACACCTTGTATTTTGGAGAGTTCATTACCGCGCAAAAAGACGAGTTCAATGCCTCCCTCTTTGATGGGATTGAGATAGCAAATCCAGGAGCGGTTGTAGTAAAAAGGTACTCGGTATCGAATCTTGGCTACAAGTCCCATATCTTCCCTAAAAAGATGATCCAAATAGCGCATCAAATCGCGGCGCTCTTTGTCTTGACTTTCGATGAAATCGCGGACACTCATTTTAGTATATAGTATTGAGTATTTAGTATTTAGTATTTAGTAGTGAGATTAGGGAAATGAAAACATGAACTAATTCTGAGCCTAAATTCCTACCAAGGTATAATTTTTCGATCTCGATAGAAATTACCTGTCTCTTCATTTTCGAGCGCTAGCCAAGTAATGGTATCTGCCCCCTCGGCCACGGATCTATTAGCATTGCTACCCCCCATTCGGGTTCTCACCCAGCCAGGGCACATCGCATTTATTTTCCACTTAGGATATTCCTGACTCAACAATCTAGTGAATTCATTTAAAGCAAGTTTTGAAATCCTGTAGGCGGAGTAGTGATCTGGAGAATAATGCTGTGATTTCATGGCCCCTGCTCCAGAGGAGACATTTATGATTTTGGGATTTTTACTTCTCGCGAGTTTAGGGATCAATTTATTGGTGAGATACCAAGGGCCAATAGTATTGACATGAAAGGAGTCCAATAAACTTGCTTTACTCAATTGGGAAGGATATCCACTCAGGTAGACGGCTGCATTATTGACCAGCACATCTAATTCTTCCTCAAAACTATCGGCTAAAGCCTCAATCGAATCAGTCGAAGATAAATCAAGTATATATCCTTGACAGTTAATGCCCTTTGCCATCAAAGAAGCAAGAGCCTCTGATAGGTCTTTATCGCTTCGAGCAGTGATAAAGATCCTATGTCCCTTTTTTCCCAACTGTCTTGCCGCTTCGAAGCCTATTCCTCTATTCGATCCAGTGATGAGAATATTCATTTTCAAACTATTGATGATACAAAGACAGCATTCAAAGAGGGAATGGCTATCCTAAGAAGTGATTGATGAGCCTGCTTTTTGCCACCAAAGATTTGCGCGATTGAGAGACATGGGTTTGCGCATCCTGATGGTCAGATAGATCGACAAGCCGATGGTTAGAAAACGAAAAACGTTGGCCCAAACTCCGCCTAGGGCCGTATCCGCGATAGTAAACATCCCCCAATAAAGATTCATCAGGAAGTGCATAAAGATGGGCACCCATAAATTGAAGTCCCATTCTACATACAGCCAAGCAAACCAGACTGCGCCAACAAAGGTGATCATGAAGACCCCAGCTGATTCGCCAATACTATTGCCTTGCCAGAGGTGAGCCACCCCAAACACTATGGCGTTAATGGCTGCTGCAGGAATAAATCCCCAGCTGTGATGTCGAAACAATTGACCGAAGACAAAGGAGCGAAATACGAGTTCCTCGAAGAGGGCCGGACAAACGGCCCCCAACAAAATAGACCAAGCACTCAGTTCGGGATTGAGATCCCCCATGAGGCCGTATCCGATCAACATGGGGAGGGTAAAGAGTAGCGCCCAGACCAATGCTTTTACAAAAGCTTTGTCGAGGCCTAGTTCAGCGAAGAGCTGAGAAAAGCCAAAACGAATGATCATATACAGCAGCACGGGGATCCCATAGGTGCCATAATAGCCGATTAGCCGCATAACGCTATCCTCGCCTCCAAGGCTATCACGCAGCACAGGAGCCAGATTGCGAATGAGAAAATAGATACCAATGATAAGGGAGGAAAATAATATTCCTCTGAGCTTTGGGTTCATATTTGTAATTTATGAAGCCACGACCCACAATAGCCAATTAAATTATGCTAAGAATTGCTCTATTAATATTGTGCGTAGGATGTTTAAGTTCTGATCTTTCAGCTCAAATGATTGATAAGCCTGAATGGAATGTCTCCTATCTTGGCAATAACCTCTGGAATCCCGGACTACAAGTTGGGCGCTTATTGCCAGGCAGGGGTCATCATGGCGTACCCCTTATTTATCAAGCTCACTTAGGTGCTTATTGGGATCCTCAAACACAGTTCAACCTCTTTGCCTTTGCCGGCTGGCAATATAGAGGCTCCTTTACTAAGCGAGATTATTTTGATATCAGAGTCAGTCCTTTGGGTTTATTTCGGTCGTTTTATCCAGAGGCCTATAGGGTCTTAGACAATGGCAATACCGAAAAAATCTTCTTGCCGGGTCGTTGGTATTATGCCCCCGAATTTAGCCTTACATGGGGCTTTCAACTCAAAAATGAGCAAATCAAGCAAGTCTATTTTGGACCACAGCTGTTCCTATTAATGCCCTACAACAGCCGCATTTTGCCCATTCTCAACTTTCAAATTGGCCTAAACCTCACAAACAATTGATCATGAAATCAATTCTCTATTGTCTGCTTGTGATGAGTTGTTTGACGCTCGCCTGCGGCAAGACCGATCTCAGCAAACTCAACGAGACCATTTATGTGCGGCACAATGGGGCCGATATGCCTGCTTATGTACATGGCAATGGCTCTGAAAAAGTGTTCCTAGTTATTTTACATGGCGGAGGTAGTTTTGGGCTTGCCTTTCGTACGCCTGGCTTTAAGAGTGAATTAGAATCCCGCTATGCGGTGGTCTATTGGGATCAGCGAGGGCAAAGCATGAGTCAAGCCAATCAGACGCAAGAGCTAAGCGTCGCAGAAAGAGCGGAGGATGTGGGAGCCTTGCTCTCCGTATTGAAGGCAAAATATGGGGAGGACATAAAATTATTTTTGTTTGGACATAGCTGGGGTGGCACCCTCGGCATGACCTATTTGCTGCAAGAGGGCGCCCAAGAGCAGCTCAAAGGATGGATCATGGCCAGTGGCGCTTATGATTTCCCGCTTACCATTGACGAACGCTATCAATTGCTGCTTGATGTCAGTGAAGATGCAGTGCCCAACCCCAATGCTATTCGAGAACAGCAATGGATCAATCTCAATACGGAACTACGCGGCCTCAACCAAGATAGTCTTCGCTCTGATCCAGATTTATTGCGGCCCTATGTAGAAGATGCCCTGCGCTATCTTTTACTCGATGACGAAATCTTGCCTGCAGATCTGGGCAGCCTATACCGCACCACAATCATTGAAAACAATCCCTTTTATTGGTGGCTCAATGATAGGCGCTCTAAACCTTATTTAGAGGCTAGGGATGCAGGTTATGCCCTCCGAGAACGCTTAGCCGAAATTACTTTACCTACTCTTTTGCTTTGGGGAAGGTTTGATTTGAGTGTACCTCCTGCCTTGGGAGAGATCGCCCTTGCGGAGCAGGCTAGCAGCGATAAGACCTTAGTGATATTGGAGCAGTCTGAGCACCTCCCCTATCTCAGCGAGTCTGAGCAGTTTTTGGCAGAGATGGTCGCCTTCGTCGAACGCTTAAAATAGGCCCTACCAGCCAAAAGTACCCGGTCCTCCTTTGAATGGGCCTTTGATATTCTCAGTTATCCAACCACCATAGAAATCGCCTTCTTGGGCTTGCACCCTCTCGTCATTGACATAGCACTCGTCCATTTTGGAGGCATAAAAACATAAATAATCTTTGATACTAGCATAGGTTTTAGCCGGCTGGGGATAATACCATGCGATCTTACTGATATACTGACCTCCCATGTCTAGATCATAATAAGAAGCCCGTCCCTTAAACTCACAAAAACTCTGCGACGGATTGGCCTTTAGGTACTCCATTTTGATATCAGCTCGCGGAATGTAGTAAGTAGGTGGATGGCTGGTTTCTAAGATGCGGAAAGCACGATTGGAATCAACTAGTATGATTCCTTGTTGGACAATGCGCAGGTGCCCACTGAATCTTTCAAGGCGGGGGGGACGAGGATAGTCCCAGACGGATTCTTTCTGCATATATGAATAACCATATATTTCATCAAAAGTTCAACCTGCGTTGGGATTAAATCGCAAAACCAAAGGCCCATTTGAACGAGCTCTCAAGAGCAAGATCTTGCTTAGGCTCATAATCAAATAAAGTCATCGCCTCCAAGGGCATTATGGCTTCAAGCAAGGATGCTTTTAGCTCTCGCCATGCTCTCCTTTCATGGAAACTAAATAGCCGTATATCTTTTCAAAATCTTCTCGGCTCAGTCCTACTTGAGGAGGCATTTTACTGCTGTAGCGATAGGATTGGGGAGCTTGAATAAAAGCCCAAATATCTTCTTTATCCCAGTATTCGGTAATGCTTTTGGGGTAGTTTAACTCAGGCCCAAGTACGCCTCCAACTTTGTTGATGCCGTGGCATTTGAGGCACTTTTGTTTGAATAATTCAAAGCCCTCATAATGAAGACTATCCTTGGGAATAGCGGCCATAAACTCATCAGCGGAACGCGTTAATCGTATGCTCAATACCCCATAAGGCCAAGGGAGTATTTTGTTTTTATAGGCCCCTTCATTTGCCCAGACCACATAATAGGGCGTAAACTTGGCGTTCTGCGCAGCAGGCCAGCCCTCATCAGCAATAAAACCTTCTGCCTTTAAGGCATCAGCCAATTTCATATTGGCTTCATAGCCATCGCTACAAACAAAAATCACTTCTAAATTGGCGGTATCCTCTAACTGTTCAAGGATAGGGAGGAGCGTTCCCCGGAGGGAAAAAGCTTGGTAGGTCTGCTCACCTTTTAGCACCAGATCTTCCTCGATTGTTACTTCAGACTTGCTTCGCAGAACGCTTGGCTCTAGCACAAATTCATGCGGCAGATTGAGAGTAGTTGTAGTACTAGTTTCGACAGATTTTTTAGGCTTTTGGGCTTTCTTTTCACCACAGGCTGCCAAAAGGAAGACAGTAATAAGGGTGGTAATGATTAGGTGGTGCTGCTTCATATACCTAAG
>CAZHOC010000384.1:0-2345 GCA_964534295.1 uncultured Bacteroidia bacterium
CTCAAGTTCATTTTGAATGGGAAAGTCTCCAAATCATCCCCCTTTCAAGCAAACTCGCTACCTATCACGGGACCGTTGGGGGTTATATGAAAGATATCAGCAATACCGATTTCCCCGTCCACATCCTAGAGTCAGGCACCCTAATCAAACGCCCTGATGGCTGGAAATTGCTGAGTGGCCAATCCGCCAGTTTGAATCCTTAATCCATTGATCCGCCCATTTCGTGGAGTGGCACTCCTTTTTTCCCTCATTTTGGTGGAGATTATCGTTCTAATCATGCATCAATGAAATACTTTTCCCCTCTAGCCACTCTGCTTTTATCCGTTTTTATCCTCAACTGCTCTGTACCAGAGAGGAGTGCTAGTGTAGCTGCTGCGCCGAACGCTCAATCGAGTCAAGCGTTCGGCAAGGCCGCTCTAACTGCAAAAAATAGGAGCCCGCTCTATGTCTCCTCTGATCAGGGCAGTACTTGGAAGGCCATCGTCAGTAATCTACCGGACGATACTCAAGTATCCTTTATGGAAATGATGGGTGCGCATATGCTGATCGCAACGGATAATCGGGGCTTATTTATCGGGAATCAAAGCTTCACGCATTTCGAAATGATCAGCGAAGCCCTTCCTAGCCAAAAAATCAATGCCCTCCACCTTGATGGAGAGACAATCTATGTGGGCGTTTATCGAGAAGGCATCTATCGGTCTGAGGATCTTGGCCAAAGCTGGCAATCGCTCAACCATGATCTCCCCAACCTTCGGGTCCAAGCCATCAAGCATTACAACGGAAAATTAGTTGTGGGCACTGATGCTGGAATTTATCAGTTTGATAAAAAATTATCAAAATGGGAAAATCTCTACCCAGATATCCAAGTATTGAGTCTCGAAAGCCTGCAGGGAGCTTGGATCGCCGGCACCAGTCGTGGCACGCTCAAATCCACCAATCAAGGTAAAGACTGGCAGTGGATTCATGAAATGGGCGCGGTACATTATACCCATGTCGTAGACGAGCAAATCGCAGAGTTTGTCCTGATGGAAGATGTCTATTTTTCTGCGGATCTCGGGCAAAGCTGGACTAAGGCCAACATCAATCCTAAGGAATCCTCTTATGTTTATGAGGTCATAAAAAGCGGCAATAGCCTAGTTTTGAGTAATAATTACGGGATTCATCGTTCCACCGACGGTGGGAAAAACTGGCAACTCGTCCATGCCACTGAAGAGATGGGCTTTTTTGATCTCTACGCTAGAGGAAAGCTCATTTACGGCGGCACTCGAGTCTGGGATGAGTTCAGAGGACGTTAAAACATTAATGCGTAAACCCTTTATTAGCAGTTCATAAGACACGAAATCAGTTTGATTTAAGAGGACAGAAAATCCTACTTTCCGAACAAATTTCTTACATATCGGCTTAATTCTATATTCTGGGACCCTTTCAGCTAAAACCTTGCACGCTTTGTGGACCCTGCATAAGAGTTAACCTGTATCATTATGAACTACAATGCTTCTGCATCCCGGAGGTTCTCCACCTCTTGGTATGCCTTCACCCTACTCTTGCTCAGTCTGCCCTCCTTTGTATGGGCAGGCCCAACCACCACCCAAGCCCTGATACGCGTCGATCAATTTGGCTACCTGCCAGATATGACCAAGATTGCGGTCATCAGCAATCCTCAAACAGGCTTCAACAGTACCGAATCCTACATCCCCAATGCTACTTTGGAGTTGCGCGATTGGGATACGGATGCTACCGTTTTTTCGGGTCCGGCCACTGCGTGGAACGCTGGTGCCACTCACGCTCAGTCTGGCGATCAAGCTTGGTGGTTTGATTTCAGTACTGTGGTCACTCCCGGCGACTATTACGTTTATGACCCTGTAGCCGATGTTGGCTCTTATCGGTTTACCATTGGCGATGATGTTTATAAAGCAGTCATGGTCGAAGCTGTCCGCACTTTCTTTTATCAGCGCTCTGGTTTTGCCAAAAACACGCCCTTTGTGCCGGCGGCTTGGTCAGATGGTGCTAGTCACCTAGGAACCGAACAAGACACTGATTGTCGTTTAGTAACCGATCCCACCAATACAGCCCTTTCCAAAGATCTATCTGGCGGTTGGTATGATGCTGGCGACTACAATAAGTATGTCAATTTTACTTATACGACCCTGCACGATCTGCTCGGTGCTTATGACATCAATCCCGCCATTTGGACCGATGATTTTAACATCCCCGAGTCTGGCAATGGCGTGCCCGATTTGTTAGATGAAATCAAATGGGAATTAGACTGGTTGCTCAAAATGCAACAAGCTGATGGTTCATGCCTCAGTAAGGTTTCTGTCATCGACTTTGCTTCTGCGAGCCCT
>CAZHOC010000384.1:2355-5738 GCA_964534295.1 uncultured Bacteroidia bacterium
CCGATACGGCACCCAGACGTTACGGACCAGCGACGGCCTCATCGACTCGTACGATCTGTAGCATCTTTGCGCATGCCTCTATGGTTTACCGCACGGTAGGTACCGCCGCCATGACGGAATATGCAGACACTTTACAAGCCCGAGCCATTAGAGCGTGGAATTGGATTGATGCCAACCCTGCCACTTCAAACTACAACAATGCTGGCTTCCAAAGTGCAAGCCCAGAGATTAGCGCTTATCAGCAAAATGCCGTTTTATTAGGTGCTGCGGGCTATCTATTTGCCGCTACTGGCAATGCGACCTATCGCAACTATTTTGACGCCAACTATGCCAGTATGCAGCCTCTCCAATGGACCTATTGGTATGCTTTTGAGTCTAGTTATCAGGATGCGATGTTGTACTATGCGGCTTTGCCGAACGCTACTCCCGCGGTGGCAACTGCCATCCAAAACAACTGTATCGCTTCGACTGGCACTAATCATGCGCAGATGCTTCCCGCCTATCTCAATCAAACTGATCCCTATCGGGCTTCCATCCAAGACAGCGACTACGTTTGGGGCAGCAATAGCGTCAAAGCACACAGCGGTATCATTCTCGCCAATATGGTGCAATACAATTTAGATGCGGCCAACCAAGCCAATTATCGCGATGCGGCAGCTGGTTTTGTGCACTATCTACATGGCACCAATCCCCTTGGCATGGCAATGCTTACCAATATGGGTGCTATCGGTGCAGAATCCTCCGCCAACGAAATGTATCATGGCTGGTTTGGCCACGGCACCGACTTTGACAATGCGCAGACCTCTCTCTACGGCCCAGCGCCCGGTTATGTAACCGGTGGTCCGAACCCTAACTATACCCCAGATATGGGTTATTTCTCTCCGCCGCAGGGGCAGCCTGCACAAAAGAGTTACCTAGACTGGAATACCTCTTGGCCAGAAAACTCTTGGGAGGTAACAGAGCCCGCGATTTATTATCAGGCTGGTTATATCAAATTGTTGTCGCAGTTTACCCGCAATAGCAGCAACCCTTTGGCCGTGGAGTATGATTATTTCACAGCCACGCCCATGGAGAGAGGCGTTCAGCTAAGCTGGAAAACCCTCACTCAAGAAGGCACTGATCGCTTCATCATCGAGCGTAGTCAGGATGGCCTGCAGTTTGAAAATATTGCTACGCAAAACGCTTTGCCCACTGGCCTAGCCTATGAGTATCTAGATGAGTTGCCTCCCGTGGGTCGACTTTGGTATCGCTTGACGGAGATTGAGCTGAGCGGCGCACAAAATCGCTCTGAAATTCGTGAGGTCAACTTTCAGATTTATCCCAAGTTTGAGTTTTGGCCTAATCCGGCCACGGACGTCCTCAACATTCGCTTTTATCATCAGGAGATCAGCGACTACCGCCTCAAGGTTTATGACCTCCAAGGCCGTTTGATGCTGGAAGAAGCCTTTCAGAAAGGCGATCAAGCAACGATCTCTTTAGAGACATTGAGTCCGGGGATGTATTTGTTGACTGCCGAAAGTGCCTTTGGCGTTTGGCAGGAAAAATTTGTGAATCAATAGGTTTTTATAGTCTGTAGTCGACGTGAAATTCGCGTCGCTACAGACCTTTTTTCATCCAAGTCTTGGCCCCAAAATAGCGGCAAGACTCACTAGCTACCTCCGCGGCTTTTTGTAAAGCATCTGCAAAATCTCCGCTCTGCGCATAGTGCCAGCAAAAGGCTCCGTGTAGGACATCTCCGGCTCCCAGCGTATCTACTACTTCTACTTGGGGTACGGCGATTGCCGAACGCTTTTCCCTCTCTACACTTAGGATTTCCTTTCCCCCTCTCGATTGAGCGATAGCCGAGACGCCGCGTTCCGCGATGTAGCGGAAAACATCCCCACCACCCGGCAGCTGAAAATCCGCTGAGCAAATCGCGATATCTACATGAGTCAACAAATCCGCCATCCCTTCCTTCCAACTGCCCCCATCAAGCACTACAGGAATTTGTTGGTTCCTCCCCCAGCGAGCGAGCTCAATCGCCGCTTCCATATGAAAGCCATCCACCAAAATGATATCCCAAGCCTTGTCCTTGGGGATCCGCTCAAATATTAATTCCGACACTTGCCGAATATTGGTCACGATCGTTCGGTCTCCATTATCTGCGCTAGTCAAAACCGAAGCCAAGGTCGGTAGATAAGGACTATGTGGACTGAGGTCGATGGCTTCTATCTGATAAGCCTGGAACTGATCCGCAAAAAAGCTCGTCAAGGCATGCTGTCCCACCACGGTACAAAAGGTGCTCTTTCCACCCAAATAGGCAAAAGTAGCGGCAGCATTGGCCGCCGGTCCACCTAGAGAAATATCGGTCTCTGCCACTTTGTGTTTACTATTGGGAGCGGGATAGTGGGGCAAGCGATATTGGAGATCAAGGGTAGTGAGGCCCAAAAACAAGCCAGAAATAGGCATATGAGTTTCGATTTGACTAAATTTTCATCTGAAGAGCTAAGATAAGTTTTTGTGTGAGTATGGCAGATCCCTTGTATCAAGCCGTCAAGGCGAATATTGGTAGACTGGTAAGTCTAAGTGAGGAGGAGTATGCGCTGTTTTTTGCCCAATTGCGCTTGGTCAAACTCAAAAAGCGAGAGATGTTGTTGCACGAAGGAGAGGTCTGTAGAGAGGCTTACTTTATCAATAAGGGCTGCTTGCGTTATTTTTACAATGTGGAAGGAGAGGAGAAAAGTGGGCAATTTTTTTTCGAAAACGCTTGGTACTCGGATTTTTACAGTTTCACCACGGGCAAAGCCACGGATGAAAACATCCAAGCCTTAGAGGCGAGCGAATTGTTGGCCCTTAGTCGAGAGGCTTTATTACAACTTTTTGAGCAGATCCCTAAGCTCGAGCGCTGGGGCAGATTGATTGCCGAAAATGCTTTTATCGGCCTCAAAAACGTCAATTCTGCCTATCTCAATTTAAGCCCTACTGAGCGTTATCAGGCCTTGCTAAGAGAGCGTCCCAAAGTCATCCAAAGAGTTCCGCAACGCTATATCGCGTCTTATTTAGGCATTCAGCCTGAATCTTTGAGTCGAATTCGCAAGCGATTGCAAAAATCTTAACCCAAGTCAACGAATTAGGCTTCGAGCTCCCCCTAATTTTGTGATGAATCAAAAATCAAACACGAATTCATCATGAAATTATCCATTCTTTTTTTCAGCATTTTTTGTTTCGCGACGCTCTCTTTATCCGCTCAGCAGGCCAAGAAACCTGTCTTTGGCGAGGTAGGCCTCGGTTTTGGGCAAGCACTATTTATAGGAGACATGCAAACGCAATTGACCAATGCCTTAGGTGGCAGCTTTGAACCCAGTATCGGCAACAATTTGATGATGGGCTACTATCTCGCGCCT
>CAZHOC010000385.1:0-5730 GCA_964534295.1 uncultured Bacteroidia bacterium
ATGATCAGATTGCTTGAAAAGCAGGCAGCTGGCATTTACAATGCTTCAGGCCCCGCATTTAAGATGACGACCAATGCCTTTGTGCATGGGATACATGCGAGCTATAACTCTCCCGTCAGCTATACCCAAATCGACGATGCAGATTTCTTGATCGAAAATCAGCTCATTGGCATTCAGCCTTGGGTGGTCCAACTACCCGAATACGCGGGCATGTCCAAAAGCGATAATAGCAAAGCCCTTGGGACAGACCTTCAACTTAGGCCACTAGCAGAAACCGTTAGTGCAACCCGAGAATGGTGGTACTCAGAGGCCGTTTCTCAAGAGAGGCGAGACAATATTCTGACGGGTGAGCGTTCACCGATGAACAGAGAAAAGGAAATTTTGGCCAAGTGGAAGGCCAGGAAAGGATAATCTATATCCTCAATCCCATACTCACCATCACCCCTTGATAGGGTCGTCGGATCGTAATACCGGGTAAGGGTTCACCAGTTTGCCAGTCCCAACCACCGTTGCGGTCTACAGTCAAATCCTGATATTTAAACCCTACGCCAAGATGCCATTGGTGGCGGGAGCGGGTATGCCACAAAAAACCAAACATAGCTTGGCCCATAAATCCCCCTTCAATATTGCTGACATTCCACATTAGTGGGGTGGTGCCAAAGCCATAACCACTACGAATAGAGTAAAAAGGCGTAGCAGGACGGTCAAAAAGGTAGCCCGTCAATTCACCAAATACAGGCAACACTAGGCCTGCTTGCAAAAAGTCCATACCAGCCCCCACATTGGTTCCGATATAGCGATGCCATTGGTAACCAACACGATAATTAACCATGGGGTTTAGAGTAGGATTGCCCCACTCCCCTTCGGGCAAGGCAAATTGGATATCAAATGCGTGGACAAAGCCTTTATTACGATAGTTATAGGGGCGCTGCCCCACATTGCTCCGTCTGTAAATAGACTGATAGGGAGAGCGTTCGCGGGTGATCTTGGCAATCTTCTCCTGCTCTACGATCATCACACTACCGCCGGGAAGCTCAATTTTCACATATTCTCCCGGTACTTGCTCCAATATCCATCCGGCAATGATCGTGCTATCAGCATCGCGCAGATACAGATAGTCAAACACATAAGGAGACTGATCGTTTTGGGCTTGTGCTGGCAAAATCGCCATCGCAAAGCCGATTATCCAAAGGAAGCGTTTCATTAGAAGCTGAATGTGATTTGATAATGGATGCGCTGATAGACACGTTGGCCTGTAACCAAATAAGGCTCGATGATCGTTCCCGGAGGGAGATTCCAAAGATCTCTTGGCCACTCTCTAAACTCTTGATAGGAGTCCTGAAACTTATAGCCAATCGTAAAGCTAATGTCGGAGCGTTGGCGAGTATTCACTTTAAAGCCCAAGGCAAACTGGCCGTTGATACCTCCATTTAGGACTTCATGCTCATTGGACATACTGGTCGCAAAGCCATACCCACCTTGGAGCAAATAAGTCGGCGTGATGCGACGCTCCCAAAGATCACCCTGTAACTCTACAAAAATGGGGGTGAAAATTCCTTCCCCATAAATATCCCAACCTAAGCCAAGACCATAATTGAGAAATCTGTTCTGATGATACAGCAATCGATAATGGATAGCCGTAGCGGGAACAGGTCCCCATTGACCTTGAGTAAAATTGAGGCCCCAATCAAAGTGATGATAAAAACCACGCGTTCGATAACTAATGGGGACTAGGTGTCTAAATTTTTCCAGTTCAATTTTGGAGTAGAGCGGTGGCTCGACGGTGATTTTTTCGATTTCCGCGTTGCGGAACGTCAAAACTTGGCCGGAGGCCAGCTTGATGCGAACGTATTCGCCTAGCTCCTGTTCGACGATTTCTCCTCTGATAATACTACCATTGTGGAGGTAAATCACATCTTCGACGCCTCGCTTATTTTGCGCTAGTATCAAATTGACGCTCAAAAGGAGCAACAATAAGAGACTATATTTCAGTAGGCTTTGTGACATGTGGATGAAAGGGCTTGGTGTACTGCTGATCAAAAGGTAGTATTTTCAACAAAAGCTGCCAGAGAAAAATTTCAACCCTCAGCAGTCCGCTCGAAAATTTGTACCTTAGTTAAAGTTAGGATTTTATTTTAGTGCGATACAGCGTTTTCACTTATACAGACGTCTGCATTAATAAATCCGCTGCCTTGAAAACACAAATCTAAAATTGCTAAGGCACTATCTAAACTTCATAAACCCTTTCGTATGAATCACAGCACAAAATTTCTTGCTCTGGTTTTGCTAGCCAGTCTATCGCTTACCGGATGTTTGCGCGACAAATGCGACATGACTTTTACGCATGCTCGCTATACTCCTGTCTACATGTCTCAGGAAGCATTTGAACGTGCAGTAGAGGTACAGACTCCTCAAGCCATCCAAAATCCGGGTAAAATTTACGTCAAGGACAACTACCTCTTCGTCAATGAAATTGGCAAAGGACTACACATCCTCGATTACAAAAATCCCGCAAATCCACAGGCCGTTTCGTTTATCAACGTTCCCGGCAACTATGATATCGCTGTCAATTGTGGCAAGCTATATCTAGACAGCAGCAAAGACTTACTTGTCTTTGATCTCAACGATGTCTCTAACCCATCATTGATCAACCGTGTCAAAAATGCATTACCTCATATTACCCAGTATCGTGGCTATGTCGCTGATGCTAGCAAAGGGGTAGTAGTAGATTGGACGCGCGAAGTAGTAACTGAAGCATACAATTGCGAAACCGGTATTCCTTCTCTTTGGCAAGCCAATGAAGTAGATCCTGAAGAAGTGCAAAATGGTGGCAATAATACCCGTAGCATCAACCCAGCTACTCCTGGTATCGCAGGTTCAATGTCTCGTTTCGCGCTTGCCGACGATCATCTATATGTAGTTTCTCCTACCCAACTACGCGTATTTGATGCCAACAATTGTGAATCTCCAGCGCTCGTAAGCGAGCAAGATTTATTCAATGGTGGTGAAGCGGAAATGGTTACGACTGGTCCTGGACTTGTATTAGTCGGTGGTACCAATGGTGTAGATGTATTTGACACCCAAGATCCTTCTAGCCCAAGCTTCTTGAGCCGCTACGAGCACGTTACGGCTTGTGATCCAGTGATCCTTGACGGACAGTATGGCTACCTTACCCTACGCAACGGTCGTGGCGAGCGCTGTGGACAAAACTTCACCAATCAGCTTGATGTGATTGATTTCTCTAATCCACGTATGCCAAGCACATTGACTACTTTCCCAATGACCAATCCTCACGGTCTTGGCAAAGATGGTAACTTGCTATTCATTGCTGATGGTAGCGCTGGCCTTCGTGTCTTTGACGCAGAAAACCCACTCCGTATCGGTGGCAACGAAATCGCTCACTTCACCGCTATGCAAGGATATGATGTCATCCCAGTTAACGGAACTTTGATTCTTGTAGGAGAAGACGGCATCAGCCTTTATGACTACTCTGATGCGAAAAACATTAAGCTACTCAGCAGCATTGTAGTTGAGTAAGCATAAATCTTATTGTACATCAAAGCCTGTCTTCCGCTTGGGAGATGGGCTTTTTTTCTGCTTCGCAGAACGCTAAAGTCTTTAATTGCAAAGCAATATCCCCCTTTGGAGGGGGCCAGGGGGAGGAAAAAACGTTTGCCATTTATGATTCCAGCAAGCTCAAGTAATAATTACCACTACAATCCTAAGCTGAAACAAAAGGCTCAGATCCTCAGAGCGAATATGACAAAAGCAGAAGCTAGCTTATGGAAACATGTATTGCGGGCTAAATTGCTGGAGGGCTATTCCTTTAAGAGACAAAGACCAGTTCTAAACTATATTGCAGACTTCTTTTGTGAAGATTTAATGCTAATAATTGAGATTGATGGTTCTAGCCATGACATCCCTGAAGTATTTGATAATGATTTAATTCGCACAGGAGATCTCCAAAAGGCAGGATTTACAATTCTTCGATTCAGCAATGAAGAAGTACTAAATGATATAGAGATTATAAAACGAAAGCTCATTGATTGGATAGATGACCAATAATCCTTGATATCAAAAGCAATTCCTCCCCCTTAATCCCCCTCCAAAGGGGGACAAGGCTTTACAAGCCTAAAAATCTCCCCCCAAAACCGCAGCTTCCCCCACAGATTTAATTTCCCCTTAACATTTTAAGTTTTACCTTATAATGTGTTCGTTTCTTCTATCATCAGCAACCTCGGCGGTTGGGACAAGCTCCAGCAAGAAGCGCCCGACACCTATGCCGAAATCCGCGCCAGTATCGCGGGAATACAAGATGATTTGGTTTTTGAAGCAGATCACAAAACCATATCGCTGCCTTCGCTTTATAAGTCCTTTCGCTACAATCTGATGAAATTTGAAGGCTGGGAACAAAACCTACGCCTTCATCTCGAGCAGCCTAAAGCCTCCCGCATCCTTAGTGAAATAGATTTTGCCAAAGACGGTATCGGCGTTGATCTCTTTTTTGATCGAGCCGCTTACCTTGAGAGCTACCTCTTTGCCAAAATCCCTTACTTCATTCGGGCTCGCCACATTAGAATAGCAGTCCTCTTAATCCCTAGCCAAGAGCTTGCCCAAAAGCTGCCTTCGGGCGTTGTCAAGTTTAGCCACATCCGGCAATTGTTAGCTGGCTTCCCGATCCTGCCCTTGAAGTATCCATTTGTCATTATGGGTTTGACTGATCAGGAACCGCCAGAAATAAAAGAGTATAATCTTAATACTGCCTTAGATGCCTACCTATTGGAGAAAATGGACAAGTCTCTCAACGAGATATTAGTGGAGGGGGAAGCAGAAGCCTATGATTTTAAGATCCAACTTCCTAAGAATGAAAAGATTGCGCAGGAAGTTTGTGGATTTGCGAACCGCGAAGGAGGAGGCTTTTTGCTCTTGGGAATTACTGATGACGGTAACTTGGAAGGCATAGCCGCAGAAGAATGGGATGATATTCAGCTAAAGCTTTCCAGTATCATTAGTAGTTCTTGCTCGCCATCGCCAGAGTTCCAAATCCATCGTTTTCCTGTCCCAGAACGCCGAAATCGTATCATTATCGTCTTAGAGATCAAGGAACTCAAGCTAAAACCCTGTATGACTCGGCATCGGGTTTACATTCGTAAAAGTGCCTCTGTTCGCCCTGCGAACTCAGAAGATATCCGCCGCCTATTGATTAGATAGATGAGTCAATAAAGACACTGCTCTATTAGCGGCAAATTCTCTATTTCAGTTTCACACTCACATTTTTATATCCATTCCCTATGAAATTTTTAAAGAGCCCAAACAGCAGAAGAAACTTCTTCAAAAAAACTGCTATCCTAGGAGCTGGTGTCGCTACTGTACCGCTGGCTAAACTAGCCCACGCGACTCCGCAAACTATCACCACATCCGAAGAAAGCATATATCTCATCGGGCCGCAAGAAGGATTTTCCCCACAGATTGGCACCTTACTTTCAACCATGACTATGATGAGAGCTTGGGTGGTCCGCCAGGTAGAAAATCTAAGTCAGGAAGAGCTCGATTTTCAGATCGATGATGATTCCAATTCTATTGGCGCTATGCTGCTGCATTTAGCTGCGACTGAGAAATACTATCAACTCAACACCTTTGAAGAAATGCCTTGGGGCAGTTGGAGCGAGGAGATCAAAAAAGAGTGGGATGTGCCCATGGGGTTAGGCAAAAAAGGCCGCAAACAGATCA
>CAZHOC010000386.1:0-3988 GCA_964534295.1 uncultured Bacteroidia bacterium
CCCATTCCCTTTTATTTTTACCTGCTTGCTATCAAATGATAGCGTCTTATTCCAATTTCTTAGAGGTGTGCGCCCCATAGATCCAGCCTTCCTGGCCGTCGATGCGGACGAGATACCAATAATCGTTCATGCCATTTACGGCTTGTTGCTCTCCTCGCTCAACGATCTCAACCACATCGCCATTTTTGACTTGGAAGACCACATTGTCTTGCTCAGTATCAGGCTCAGAGCGTACGTTTAGGACGTCCGCCAAAATATAGGCTTGGTTGGCCGGTAGTTCAGGACGAGGTGGTTCCGCTACGCCAGCGAGAGCATCATCAACCACATCCATCAAAGCGGAAGCCGAAAAAGCGCTATTCGAAGCAATATTGTTGAGGAGCTTCTCCTGATCTGCTTTTTTGTCCTCTGCCATGGCACGATTGTAAAGGACGCCGACAGTTACGTCTAGCTCCGCATCGCTCATGTCTTCAGTGCTACGCACCCAACCCTTAGTTTTCTTCTCTAGGCCATATACTTCGACCCATTCGTCTTGTTGATTGTTGGTTACTGCCACGATATCACCACGCTGGAATTTCTGACCCTTATAAGTCATCAAATCTGGACGAGGGTAAACATCGACTTCTGCTGTGGCAACATAAACATTGGCCTCAGGCGCGAAAAGACTTTCCTTAACCCAACCTTCTTTGCCATCGCTTAAACGAACCTTGATGTAATTGGCGTTTTTTACTTCCTCCATTTCACCGGTTGGCGTTACGGCCTCACCGAAGAGAATAGTCGTCATATATTTGATGCCATTGCCAGTTCCAGCTGCATCTCTCAAGCCTACTTTAGGCCAGAGGCAGATGGAAGCACCAGAGGCGGGAGCTTCGCTAACAGCATCGGCAGCGGCCTCTTCTGTAGCGACAGCCATATCTGCTTGGGAATCCGTATCATCATTTTCGCCACTGCAAGCTGCAAGAAATAGCCCAAAAGCAAGTAGCATGAAAATCTGAAAGAGATGTTTTTTCATTTTTTATGAAGTTCTTATGAGGTGTTATTGTGTGATTTCGAAAGTAGCAAAAAAACTCAGCTATCGGAAGTAAGGCCCTGTTCTGTGAGTAATCGTTGCGTTTTATTGAGTATCCATAGGCTTTGAGCTATTTTCTGGTGCTTATTGAGGCGCTCCTGAAAGCGTAAAAGCTGAACCTTTTTGATGCTCCTTATGCCAATTCGGTGCTGAATATAGAGTTTTGCTAGCCGTTTACTAAAGCGAATAAGGTTATAATATAACTCCTTTTGATAGTTAGGTATTTTGCGATTTCGCTTTAGATAGGAAGCAAAAGCATCAGCTGCATAGTAAAAGGCCTCAAAATCTTCCGTTTCAAAATGCACTTTCAAGACAATCGTCTTGGCTCCTAACTGATAAAATGTATCGCTAAACTCATGCGTTCGCAGCAGGCGTAAACAGGCACTATAGTCTCCTTGATGAAAATAAAGATTTGCTTTTTGGTAACGATAGGCGGCTTGCTGCTGCTCTGGAGGTAGTTTGTTTTTGTAATCTTCGATGAACGCTTCTACCCATGAAAAGGCTTCGTTCCGCAAAGCGAGAGAAACAATATTCTTGTAATCAGCGGGACTGATCCGACCCGCCTCGAGTAGTAATCCTTGCGCTAATTGATCTTGATAAAGCTGAAAAAGCCTCGATTGATAGGATATCTTGCCTTCATTGAGCTGTTTGATGCAGTAATTGACCAAGTGGGCGTAAACCTCCCGTAAGCTGATTTTTTCAATTTCTTGCTTATTCCTTTCTAGTACTAGTTGGATTTTTTCAAATACATCTTCCTGCTGAGTCTCAAGCAATAAGAACAACTGGTGATAAACAAGAAGCAGTTTGGGTATCGCTTCTACCTCAAGACTCTGACCAATTACTTGATGAAGTTTCCGTGCCCAATCTAGTTCTGCAGGGTCTGCAAGTACTTCCTTACGGTTGAGAAGAGCACAGGCGTACCGAAGGCGATTGACGAAATAATAGTGGTCAAAGGCTTCTATCGTTTGGCGAAGCTGAGGCGCTGATTTCCGCTTTCTCTCCAAGACTTGAGTATGCATGCCCTCTGCTTCAAATTGATAGTTAAGGCCTAGGTTGGCGGCACTTTCTTCTGCTGGTAGTAGTCTCTGCCATTTATTATAAGCACGTTGATGTTCTCTCAAAGCTTGGCGTTCTCTAAGCGATAAGACCAATTGCTCATGCTTTAATAGGTCTTGCGCTTCCCAACGTTCCTGCGCAATAAAGCGCTCCACGAGACGGGTGAGATAGGAGGTGATATCTTGTAGCTGTTGCAAGTTTATTGGAGCCTCAAGTAGTGTCTCGGATAAGCGTTCTCGGTTGAGAGATGAAACTGAAAAATCAGGGTATGAAGTCGCTAAGCGTTCAAATAAAGCGATTACTCCTTTATGCTTATTGAAGTAGGGGGAGTAGACAAAATCTTTTAAACGCCGAAGTTCAATCGGCGATAAAGTCTCGATCAAGCTAATAAGGCGACTATTTTTCATCCCAGTAAAGCAAAATAATTCGCAAAAAATTTATCCAAATACTCAAAAAATCAACCCCTCAACCCCTCAGGAAATTTTTTTATTCTCCAGTATCCTCAATTTATGTCCTTTTTTGAGAAGCAAAAAGGTAAAACCTTAGTAGCATGTCAAAGTCTAACGGCCTCTATTCGATGAATACACTGAGAAAAACATGCTTAATTTTTGCTTTGCTGTTTGCGTCTTTTAGCCTTCATGCACAAAATCCACAAGGAGTATATGGCAATGAGTGGTATGTGAGTGATCCTGGCAGGACCTTTATCCCAATCAAAGTTTGGGAAGATGGCGTTTATCGAGTCAGCGCAAGTGACTTATCTGCCGCAGGCTATGACCTCAGTATGGTCAATCCTGATTTCTTGCAGTTGTTTTATCGTGGGGGTGAGCAAGCGATTTATGTTCAGCAAAGCAATGGCAGCCTAGCATATATCGAGTTTCTCGGTCAGCGAAACGATGGCCAGATCGATGCCCTGATGTACCGTGATCCGATTAGCGCTCAGCCAGACCCATCCCAACAGCCCGAGCCAAGGCTCTCCATTTTTTCTGATACTGCGGTTTACTATTTGACCTGGTCCAATCAAGCGGGGCAAAGAGTTACTACTTACTTTGATACCAATTATTCGAATTATGCTCCTGAGTCCAATTTCCCTTTTGAGCAAGTGATAAGGGTGAGTCCTGACAGCACGGACTATAATTATATCAATGGTGGGGCCGGGCAATTTGATGTATTCTATAATCTAAACTCTGATTATGTAACAGGGGAAGGCTATGTAGGGCCAAGTTTTAACTATCAGCAAGCTCTGCAAATCCAACTGCCATTAGTCGCACCGGATACGCAGATTCAGACGATTGACTATCGGACGCGCATATTTGCTCGGAGCCAAACTCCACATTCTTACCGCATCAGCGATGGGGATGGCGTCTTGTGGGACACGATCCATAACCAAAGTGGAGTATTTGTCGACGAATATCATTTCAGTCGAACCCATCAACTTCCTGCTGTTTTGGATTTGACCTTTGAGGCCCTAAGAGTGCCTGTTGACAATAATCAATTTTGTGGTCTGAGCGTATTTTATGATCGTCTTCCCACCTTAGTCGGTGAACGCTCAACCCAAATCGCCAATTGGGACCACAACGGTATTGCCCGCTTCGACCTCGAGCAACTTGACGGAAATGACACGATATATGCCTGGGATTTGCAGCAGGGAATACGGAGCAAGGGCCTTATCAGCAATACGCAGGGACAAATTCTGCTGCCTCTCAGTGATAGTAGCCAAAATGTTTGGCTCAACACGGATACGGGTATCCGTACTCCACAAATCGAAAATAATACCAGCCTTCACAATCTCTGCGCAGCTGATTCGGGAGCTCAGTTTGTGATTATTAGTCATTCTTCTTTAGCGCCTTCGGCGAACGCTTATGCTCA
>CAZHOC010000386.1:3998-5729 GCA_964534295.1 uncultured Bacteroidia bacterium
CGTGATACGAATAGCATTGAGCCTTTGAGTGCGAAGGTGGTTTACATTGACCAGATCTATGAAGAGTTTGGCTATGGCTCGACTACCCCCCTCGCCATCAAACGCTTCATCAACTGTGCGCTTGCTAATTGGAATATTGCCCCAGAATATATCTTGCTATGGGGTAAAGGCAGTCACTTGACCCGCTATCGCCCCTGGAATCTAATCCCTAATTACGGTTACCCAGCCACTGATGGCGAGTTTGTAAGGGACTTAAATGCTACTACAGAGCTTGGCTTCCAAATTCCGATCGGTCGAGTCAATGTACAAAGCAATCCTGATGGCTATGCCTACTTAGATAAAGTAGATGCCTTTGAACATAGAGATCCTTCTGCCTGGCAGCAAAGAGGGATGTTTTTACAGGGCGGCCGGACCATTTCTGAGCTTCTTGCTATAGAAAACACTTTTGAATTTGTTAGCAGTGAGTTTCAAAAGGCTCCTATGTACGGATTGCCCGTATACTTTTCCGCTGATCCTCAGGATACGCTTCCTACCCAGCTCATAGATTCTCTCTTTTACAAATGGATGAATGAAGGAGTAGGGACCATTCAATATTTGGGCTATTCCACTGCCAATCAATTACAGATAGCACTGGGAGAGCCGGAGGATTATCAAAATTTTGACCGTCCTACAGCCCTCTTTACCTATGGTCAGTTTGTGCTTTCTAGTCTAGACTCTATGCCCGGGCTGATGGAGCGGTGGATACTAGCCCCCCAAAGAGGCGCCATCATCAATCTTGGCATGACCGGATTTAGCTATCTCAATCCCCTGAGGGATTTTATGCGCATCAAGTCTCAAGAGCTTTATGCCAATGAGCCCAATGCTCGTATTGGCAATTCCCTTCTCACTTCTCTGACTCAATACGCCGATTCCCTGCCCGGAATTCAATATCGAAATCACGCCCGCCAAGTCTTGCTCCAAGGCGATCCCGCCATTCGCCTTTTCAATGCCACCAATGCACCTATTGACTCCGTCTGGCCGGGTGATGTCAACTATGATGGGGTGGCGAATATGGCTGATTTTTTACAATTGGGCCTTGCCTATGGCGATAGTGGCTACGCTCGACTCAACCCTACGATCAATTGGGAAGCGCAGTATTGCTTGCCCTGGGACAGCACGTTCGCCAACGGCATCAACAAAAAAAATGCGGATTGCGACGGCAATGGTGTAGTAGAAGCCGCTGATACACTGGCCATCTCTCTTAATTTTGGCTCTATCCACCAAAAGAGAGAGGATAGCAATTTTACAGAAGAAGGGATTCCCTTGACGCTGCTCATTCCGCAAATCATTAATCCCGGTGATACGGCGGTGATTCAAGTTATCGCGGGTGATAGTATCAATCCGAGTGATATTTATGGACTCCGCTTTAAAATTAGTTATGATACTGCTGTGGTAGCACCTGGACAGCTGTGGGTTGATTTTTCCGATTCATGGTTAGGAAAAGAGGGGAGCGAAATGCTGGGCATGTACAAGGATAAGCGCTTCGAAGGGGAGATTGAAGTAGGGATGACCCGCATCAATCAACAGGCCAAGCTGGGAGGGGGCAAAGCCGCGGACATCAACATTGTGATCACTGATGATATCGCAAAGCAAGAGTGGAGCCTCAAGAGCTTTACTTTTACACAAGGCGCTGCCAACGATGAAACAGGGGATGAAGTTCCCCTCAACGCTCTGGCCGCTTGGAACAATGAC
>CAZHOC010000387.1:0-5725 GCA_964534295.1 uncultured Bacteroidia bacterium
TAGGCTGCATAGGAGCAAATTAGCCTAATTTCATCGTGCGGACAAACCAAATTGCCAAAATACTTAGCCCGATTGCTAAAAAAGCTAATAGCCATGGCGAACTGCCGCCGGGCTTGCCAACTGTACTCATATCTCCAATCGCAACATAAGCACCCCAAAAGAAGGGATGACTGTAAAAATCATCGGCCCGACTTAGATAACGAATTCTGGCTTTTTGCAAAGCTTTGTCCTTATCAATCCCCAAAGCTAGAAAGCGATAAAAATCGCCCATCAGTTTACTGCTTTGAGCATCATTGACGCTCCAGAGGGTCGTCAAGATACTCCGTGCTCCCGCTTGGGTGAATCCGCGAGCTAAACTGGCAATTCCTTCTCCTTCATAGAGGGTTCCAATACCCGTTTCGCAGGCGCTGAGTACCACTAGGTCAGCATCTAAATCCAAAAGAGGTAGCTCATTAAAGTAGAGGAAGTTGGCTTCTGGGAGACTATCGTTCGGCTGAAAGGCTAAAAATGCCCTCTCTGAAGCCCGACTTTGGTCATCTGCTTGAGCATGAGTCGCAATATGCAAGATGCCATAAGAACCGGCGATGTTCCTAAAATGCTCAATATTTGCTGCTTGTTCCTCGATTAGGGTGCTTGGTCCGGGCCAAATGGCTTGAATATTGGCCACTTCTTCGGCAGCAAAGGGTAGGGGACCTAAATTACCCCTCAGGCTTGCGGTTTCATTACCGCTCAATAAGGGCAGCGGGGGGAAACTGGGACGGACTGCCAATAACTCTTTGGATTTTACAGGAGCTAGATTGCGTTGGCCCAATAGCTGATTGGCTGAAAACGCATAACTAATCGTCCGTTCTTTTAGCAGAAATGAATACTGGCCAATCGCTGTAATATCTGTCAGAGTATCTTTGAGTAAAACTTCAAAAGGTACATATCCGAGTTCCCCTTGGGGAACGATCATCATATTTTGCCCTAGGTAGCTTTCAATCGGTTGTATAAGCAGTTGATAAAGCTGAGTAGCCTTTTCTCGATACTGAGCTAATCCTTGTAAATACAGTGAATCACTTTTTTCGGGAGAGATGAAGTAGCCGTAGATCCCCTGCCGCAATGCGCCAATTTGATCACTCAGCTTTTGAGGCATTTTTTGACTTACCAAAATCAAGGTGTCAGGATTGAGCAGGAAGGTAAAGAGGTTGGAATCTCCTACGAAATACTCCACCATGCTTTTGGATTCATCAATCAAGCCCTGCCTAATCTCTTCAATGCTACTAAGCATTGTCTGATTCTTGCTATGAAAATAGCGGGGAAAATGTGTCTCCAGATGTTGTTGAATTGAATCGTAGGTCTGCAATTGTTGAAACCTCGCTGCCTGATAGGAATCGAGTAAGTCTGCATCCTGCGTAGAGCGCAATTGGCGATCGTAAAACTCTAATAACGTGCGAGTACTTTTTTCAAGACTTAGTAGAGAGTCCGGAATTTCATTATGGCTTAAGGCTTCTGATTGCTTAATGGCTTTGCTTAGCAGTACTGCGGAAGTCTGTTCCGATAGCTTTAGGGCAAAACCCAAATAAGAATGATCACCACTACTTAGGGCTTGCTGTTGGCAAAAGGAAATACCACTCTCGTAAAAGGGAACGATACTGCCTTGAAGAAATAGCTGGGAGCCTTCGGCTCGATAACTCGTCCGAAAATATTCGACCAATTGATCGGCAAATTGAAGGGTACCCCAGGCTGCTGCTGCTCTGCTGGGGCTTTGCGCTTGCAATTGAAATAGTTCTTGGATCATGCGCAAAGCTTTAGGGCCATCTTTTACCTTGGAAGCTTCGGTCCAATTTTGGCCATCATAAAGTCCTAAAACGCCTAAAGCTTTATGATAATAAGCTTCTGCCGCAGTACTATCATTCTGAAAAAGGGCCAATTTGGCGAGATTGCCATAGGTCTGCGCTACGAAAGGATGATCTTCGCCATAGGCTGCCTTGCTGATTTCTAAGGAGCGTTTGTAATGCTGTGAGGCCATGGGAAGTTCATTTTGCATTTGAAAGAGCTGCCCAAGATTGTCGTAGCAATAAGCGGTTAGTGGATGCTTTTCGCCATAGACTTGCTGCCTGATGGATAAATCTTGCCTGAAGAGTGCTTCTGCCTTTTCCATTTTGCCTTCTAAGGCATAGGTGATCGCAAGATTCATGCAGGCATAGCCAACATTGGTGTTTTGTAGGCCGAGACGTTGACTATAGATATCATAAGATTGTTGGTAATAAGCCCTAGCACCCAGCCAATCGCCAAGGTAATATTGAATATTCCCAAGATTATTATAACAATCTGCGACCCGCTCGTGGAATGGACCAAAATAGGCCTTCCTGATCCGCAAGGCTTCTTCATAATAATCTTTGGCTAAGCCATAGTCTCCCTTTCGTTCATAGAAAACCCCAAGATTATTGTATGAAACGGCTAAGCCAGGATCCGGATCCTCATGAATAGCTAGCGATATTTCTAGCCCCGCTTCGTACTGAACCTTTGCATCATCATATCGACCTGAGTAGCCTAGGGTGATGCCTAAATTATTGTGGATTTCTGCCAGCAGGGAAGATTGTTTGCCAAATCGTTCGGCGTATAAAGGCAGCAGGTTTTGATATAACTCTATGGCCTGACCATAGCGCCCAGTTTCAAAAAATAAGTCAGCTTTGGTGTCCATCCATCGCAAAGCCATTGAGTCTGGTTCACTAGCATTGATACTGCTAAGTACGCTCGGATGGTTGAGGTATTCTTCCACCAAGGGAAATTGCTCTTCATCCAAAAGGCTCCTCACACTATCATGGCTAATCATGGGTTGGCCAATCAGCTGACCCAAGATTGGGAGGAGTAAAATAGTATGAATTAGCCTAAGCATTGTAGCATTAAATTTCGCTTAAATATAATACATTCGCCCTCTCGGCACCTGGGACCGGAGGGCGAAAAGGCACTTAGCAGTGGTTTTGCCTAGTGTTCGATCATTATGGTTCGACTCCAACTATGCCTGGGCGTTTGTAATCTTAAGAAATAAGAACCAGCCGCAAGTTGGGCCAATTGCATATCAACTTCAGTTCGACCAGCGGCTTGCTCATCGTTTGCATGCCAAACAATTTGCCCGAGCTGATTTACCAGCAACATCTTAACCCTAGTGCTTTCTTTAAGATAATAACTGATTTTGAAATTTCCATTGTTTGGATTGGGGTAAATTCCCAATTGGATATCCGCAATCTCGCCTAGTTTAACGGAAACGACCGGACTCTGCCTGAATTCTCCATTATAGCTGATCAGGGTGATGCGATACCAAATTTGGCTGCCGGCTATTCGCCGAACGCTGGTATCATTGTACTGGTACGGAAATAGAGTTGCAGCAGGACCTTGGGCTTCTAATTCTGCTATGGTGCTAAAAAACTGCCCATCCTGGGAACGCTCAACCATCAGTAAGCCTTCGCCCATTTCCAGATTTGCCAGCCAATTAAGCTGTACATGCGCTTGCTGCCAGTCCGCACTGAAGTTTTTCAACTCTAATGGCAAGACAGAGATATCCAGCGGTTGGTGAAAACCTTTGGTCAAAATGATAGGAGCACTAGTAACTGTCCCGACTATGGGTTCACCGAAGGTGTACAAATAAGTATTGGGACCAATTGTACCCTCTCCGCCTCCGTTTGAAAAGACCTTGCGCTCTAGCGTTTGGGCTTCTATCGGAAAGCAAAACGCTAGCATGCACAAGCTGCTCAATATGATTTTTGCGACTTGCATATCCTATTTGTTTTGCTGTTTCAAGGCTTCTACCTCTGCTTTTAGCTCGTCAATTTGTTCTTGTTGCTCTTGGATTGCATTAACCAAGACCGGTACAAGTTCTGCGTAGTTTACTCCCATGGGGGCCTCGGACACATCTTTATCGGGCGTGCCATTCACTACTTCTGGCATCACCTCATACAACTGCTGGGCCGAGAAACCGATCTTGGCTGGACCGCTTGGGTTAGTCTGCCAATGGTAACGAATGGATTGTAGTTGTAAGAGTTCGGCAAGGCCGTAATCCAAAGGCTCAATCTCCGTCTTGAGGCGGATATCCGAAGTCTGTATGAAGCCATTAGCAGCCCAAACGATTGACCAGCGATTTACTGGTCCTCCGAGGGAGGCGGTATTGTCGCCTTGCGGCTGAACATTGCCTCTGACCAATAGACCTTCTGCAGGAGGCCCCGCGTTTACTCCTATAGATACACCCCCATTGTCATGTACTCTAAATCGAGTAACTCCAGCAACACGGACTCTTAGCGCATCTTCTCCGGCATCAGCATCAACTTGCAGTCGGTCAGTGGGTGCATTGGTGCCAATACCAACTTGTTGATCGGCATTCTCAATCACGAAAACAGTGTTGTTGGAATTGGCCGTACGAGAGATGACAAACTTCCCGCCTCCCACTGCCCATGTGTTTGCAGAGGATCCAATGTACCAGTCGGAACCACCAGCTGCGTCATTGTTTAATCTAAACTGCCATCCTGCCGAAAGGACATCTAGCTTAGTCACGGGAGCAGTGTGGCCAATAGAAACATCCCCTCCGCCCTGGTTAATATGAAGGTCCCTGTTAGAATTGAAGTTTATATTTAGATCATTACCTATCGCTTCGATTTGATTTGGGTCGAAAGCCATACCAGATGTGGCCGTACCAAGCAGTAAGGTCGCATTGTCGGGATCTAGGGCACCTCCATTATTTAGGGAACCCAAAGCAGAGGAAACCTGAAGCATGCCCGTAGGGGCATTATAGCCGACAGCTGTTTGACCATTTTTTTGGATTATAAAGCTATTAGAGCGGTTGTTATTACTAGTACCATCACCAATCATAAAGATCGGATCAGAGCCTACCCAAGAAGCGCTATCACCGGAAATCACGTTAAAGCGACCCAAGGCCATAGAGGCATAAGGATACGAATTGGTCTGATAACCAAAGGTAGAAGAATAGTTACCCCGGGCCTCAGTTACCCAACCGGTAGAAAAAGCATTATAGCCATAGGCATCACTCGGACCTAAGGCGATAGAGGCTTGCCCGCGGGCATCAGAGTTCCAACCGATCGCGATGGCATAGTCTTCTCGAGAGCTAGAAGCTCCAAGGCCAGTCGTGCCCCCACCAATCGAAACGCCATAGCGCCCACCAGTATAACCATACATGGCGATGCCCCCTTCCTCATCGGCTACGCCTTCAAAGGTAATACTACCTCGACCTTTGGAGCTACCTCCAAAGGTAAAGCTGTTATTGCCAGCCGCATTACCAAAGAAGGCGACGGAACCTGAACCATCCGCCCAACCAAAGGAACCAAAGGCAAAAGCTCCAAATCCTTTAGCTCTACTGTTTTGACCCGCAGCGAAGGAGTAGTATCCAACACTATCGTAATCCCAAAACTTATTATAGTTATAGCCACCAAAAGGGTTGTTGAGATAACCTGCTCTAAAAGCACCCTTGGCACCGTAGTAAATCATTTTGAAACCAGAACCGCTTAGTGAGTCCCCAATTAAAAAATTAGAGGTGTCTGCAAGATGCATGGTCGTCCCGGGAGTATTGACGCCAACTCCAACCCGTCCATTGTTGTAAAAAGCTGAAGTCCCGTTTTGGGACCAAACGGGTAAAGTAGCATTGGCAGGAACCCACTCGGTACCATTGTAAGAGAGAACTTGACCTGCTGTAAGTCCCGTCATATTGACATTATTGAGTTCGCCAAGTTCCATG
>CAZHOC010000388.1:0-5720 GCA_964534295.1 uncultured Bacteroidia bacterium
TGGCAATATAGATTTCAACCTAAATCTGCAGCTGCCACCGGTTAGTCAACTGCTCACTTACAAGGGCGCATTGACTACGCAAAGCCTGGACGTAAATAGCCTCTTGGGTGAAGGGAACAATCTATCTAAAGAACTAAATTTTAATGGTAGCATCGCCGGCCAGGGCAGTAATCTACATGATTTAGATGCCCAAATTGATGCTTATATCCTCAAATCTGGATTGCTAGGATATGAAGTAGACTCTCTTTATTTGGATGTCGGCGTAGCCGAACGCCAGCTTCAAGGGAAAATATTTGGGAAGGATGGGCTAGGTTTAGCAGACTTAAAAGTAGACTTAGACTGGAAGCACGAGCCTGCTAAATATGAAGCCTCAGGACGTATTAATCGCCTCAATACCAAAACCTACGGTTTATACTCCCAAGAAATATTGCTTAGCTCCTTCCTAAATGTGGATCTTATTGGGGATTCGCTAGATGGCTTACAAGGACAAGTTTCCCTACAACAAGCCCTCCTAGAACGACCATCAGATACTAGCGCGATTAGAGTGCCCGATTTGTACCTAAGAGCAGACAATCTCGAAAACCAAAAGTATATAAACCTCAAGAGCACGCTCTTAGATGCCGACTTAGCTGGAGACTTTAGTGTCCACACCATTGGACCACTGCTGCAAAGACTCTTTGTAGAGAGTCGTCTTTTCCTCCAAAATAATGACAGTCTCATCCAAGACTATTATACCAATAAGGCGCCCGATAGCGTCGAGACCCACTTGCTGTTTGGGGTAGCCGCCCGCGATAGTCTCAACCAAATATTTGACTTCCTCAATGAACCCATCTTTGTTTCTCCCGGCTCTCTCGTGAGTGGAGAAGTTAGCTTCGGGCTCAATGAGCAATTCTCCATCCTTTTACAGAATAGTGATTCTATTCTTTTTTCAGGGGGACGCTTGGTCAATCCTTATCTCAGTATCGACCTCTTTAAACGAAGCGATCAAAATAAGCTCGCTGCCGCGGGGGAGGTTCGTTTAGATACTGTGCAAATAGGCCCTCGCTTTGAGCTCCAAGATGTCGATGTCAATATACAAGGAGTCAATAATCGTTTTGAAAGTGATCTAGTGTTTCATCAGGGAGAGGACCATAATGAGGCTCAATTAAAACTGGCTACTGAATTTTTTCAGGATGGTTTTATTGGAACCAGCATCGATTCCGCCCAATCCTTTTTAGTCTTTCGAGGAGATTCGCTTCTCTTTGTCGAGGGAGACTCTCTGATCGTGGGCAATGGCGTTTACGACATCCGTAATCTGATGATCCAAGATGCGGAACGCTATGTTAGGCTTGATGGCCTCATCGCTAAAGAAAAAGAAATCCCGCTTAAATTATCCCTAGGCGGCATTAGCCTGAATTTATTGGATGATTTATTTCCCCTGATATATCAGCCTACTGGTCTAGTCAATGCTGAGTTAGAGATGTATAGCTTGCTCTACAAACCTGAGATAAAAGGGATAAGCCGGATCGATTCATTTGCGCTTGATGGCTTTGAATACGGAGACATTTATAGCAATGTATCATGGTCGCAAAGCGACGGAGACTTAGCCTTACGCGCCAGCCTATGGGATGGGGCAGACACTACCCTGACTTTAGCAGGACACTACGCTACCGCAGATAAAAAATCTCCATTGGATTTTGATATCCTCTCCCCTAGCGGTGGCTTCCCACTCAACTATGCTTACCCCTTTGTCAAAACCACTTTAAACGTTTTGGAGGGTAAAGTAAACCTCCAAGCATTTAGACTCTTTGGTAGCCTAGAAGATCTAGTAGTTAGTGGGACAGGACAGTTTGCCGACGCCCGCTTTGGGATCGATTATTTCCGTACTGATTATCGCTTCAATGGAGATATCAATTTTGATAACGACAGAATCACTTTCCCGCGGATCAAGCTATATGACCGCTACAATAATACCGCCGAATTTCACGGTACCATCCGGCACAGAGGGCTGAGAGAATTTGATTTTAGCTTACAGCTAGATCAGATGCGCAATTTCCTCTTTATGGATACCCAAAAGGGAGATAACGATCTGTTTTATGGACGAGTCTTTGCTCGGAATGGTATTGCAGATATTTCAGGCGACCTCAACAATCTGGTGATAACTGCCTTTGCGACTTCTGGAGCAGGTAGTAACCTCAAAATCCCCATCTCCGATTACAATGAATTTGAGCGTCCAGATTATATCAGCTTCACAGGCGATGATGAGCTAGAAGCAGCCAAAAACCAAACGGGCCTTACAGGATTGGAACTCAATCTTACGACCGTAGTAACCGAGGATATTGAAATCGAGATGATCTTCGATGAACGTGTGGGAGACATCATCCGCGGACGAGGTTCTGGTACCTTGACCATGGAGATCGACACAGACGGCAAATTCAATATGTCTGGAGACTATGAAATCTCAGAAGGAGATTATCTCTTCACAGCCCAGAGTGTGGTCAATAAAAAGTTTAGTGTAAAACCTGGCGGACGCTTGAGCTGGACTGGAGACCCCTACTCTGCTGACATGGATATCGATGCCTATTATCCAGTTAATGCAGACATCAAGGATATCCTGCAAAGTTCTCAAAGTCAGCGTATTCCGGTCAATGTACTGATGCACCTAGAAGGAGATTTGATGCAACCTTCCATTGGGCTTTCCATTGAGCTACCCAACCTCAACAACCAAAATGCCTCTGAGCTTCTCTCCTATCTTCGTACCATACAATACGATGAGCAAGAACTCAATAAGCAAGTATTTAGCTTGATGGTATTCCGGCGCTTTGCGCCGATTGGAGGCTTTGGCGATAATCTAGCAACTACGGGTATCTCCTCTAGTGTATCTGAGTTAATCAGCAACCAATTTAACTATTGGCTATCACAGGCAACAAGTGACAAACTAAGTGTCAATGTTGGCTCCAATAATTTCCAAGATGTAAGCCTACTTGTCTCCTACAAACTCTTCAACGATCGCGTCACGATCGAACGTGATGGAACCTTGATCGGAGGCACAGAAAATTCAAATCTCTCAGTTGGCAACCTGCGCGTGATCATTAGGCTTTTACCTAAACCAGAAACCCAAAGTGCCACCGTTCAATCCTCCGAATTAGTGGTAGAAGTCTTTAGAAGGGAAGCCCTAGAAACCAATCCGACTAGCCTCCTCAAGAGTACTAGTCAGACTGGTATTGGCCTTTTTTATAAACGTGATTTTGACAATCTCAGCGAACTTATTCGCCGAGGCAAGAAAGAAAAGATCAATTAGTGGACACAACCACACCTTGGGGCCATAAAGCCGTGGGTTTCGCCATGCCAATCAAAGTTTTCACTAGAGCGGAACGATTCCCAATAAAAAGGCATACGTTCTTTCGGATGATTACCAATTTCATTCATGGTCGCAGGATCATATAATCGTCCATTTTGCATAACGTAGCTAACGTTTTCAGTCTGCCGAATGTCCTCCAAAGGATTGCCATCTATCACCACTAAATCTGCTAGCTTACCTTTCGTGATGGAGCCTAAATCATCTCCCATACCGATATAGTCTGCTCCTAGCTGAGTTGCAGCTCTCAGGGCTTCCATCTCAGTCATACCTCCTTGTTCAAGCATCCATAATTCCCAATGCACCCCAAGACCTTCCAATTGGCCATGAGCTCCCAACTGCACACTTACCCCTTCATCTAAAAGCTTTTTACATCCTCGGCTGTTGAGAATGTGGCTCATATTCCACTCTTCATCAGGTAGTATGCTACGGCGACGAGAACGAGCATCTAACATGCCCCTAGGGGTATAAGTAAGCAAACGATCCTTTTCCCAGACACGGGTCTTTTCATACCAGTAATCTTCTCCCCAACGACCACCATATCCTACGATCAAAGTTGGTGTATAGCCGGTACTACTCCGACTCCAAAGCTCAACCACGTCTTGGTAAAATGGATTTACGGGGATGGAGTGTTCGATCCCAGTATGGCCGTCGAATATCATACTCATATTGTGGAGGAAAGTAGAACCCCCCTCTGGATACACCATCATTTCTAGCTCCCGAGCGGCTTTCATTACTTGCTGGCGTTGGTCTCGACGAGGTTGGTTGTAGCTCTTAACCGAGAACGCTCCTACCGCTTTCAATCTACGCAGATTGGAGAGCGCGTCTTCGTAGCTATTAATTAGGGCTTTGAAATCACCATCGGCTCCATAAAGGATCGTTCCGGTAGAGTAAACTCGCGGGCCTACCATTACCCCAGATTTTACCATTTCAGACTGGCTGAAAACCATCTCCGTATTATTAGATGGATCATGAGTCGTGGTTACTCCGTAGGCCAAGTTGGCAAAATAGGACCATTGCTGGCGGGGAGAAATACCATTGTAGCTTGCCCCCATATGGGCATGCACATCGATCAGACCCGGGATGATCGTTTTGCCACTGCAATCCACCACATGAACTTTCTTATTAAAGTTCTTTTGGCCTTCTCCAATATCTTTGATACGATTATTTTCAACTAGGACGTAACCATTTTTAATTACTTTTTCCCCTTCCATGGTTACAATTCGCGCATTGACAAAGGCAACTCGTCCTTCTGGATTATCGGTTTTAAGGGTCAAGCCAATCGGTACTCCTGTGGTATCTATGGCAGGTAATTTTTCCGGTGCTCCTTTGACAAATGAAAAGGCATTGATAATCTCCTGAGTAAAGTAATCTGGTCCCAAGACCCAATGCAATTTCTTACTGTCGCCAGACCAATGTAGAGAGGTACCTGCGTCTCGACTGACCTTCTTTACTGGCAAGGCCTTGGTATTGGCGCTCAGGTTTATGGCGTTTCCACTACGCGTCAGAGGAACTATATAAACATTGAACAACTCCGTGAAGGCCAGCCATTTCCCATCCGGGCTCGGCACGAAGCGATTGGTATAGGTAGAGGTAAATAGCTTGTGGGTCTTACGGGTTTTGAGCTCCATTTCATGGAACGCTTTGCTCAATCCGCCTCCCGTTTGGAAATAGATTTTGCTGCCATCGGCATTGAAATGAATGCCACTACCACTTTCAGCGATTCTTTCGGCGGGGCCACCTTGGGCGGGCATCAAGTAAATACCCGGATTCTTGCCGAAGGCATTGCCTAGCACAGAGTTACCGCGGCCCTTGCGGAAGACAATTTGTTGCCCATCAGGACTAAATTTAGGTTCGTGATAAAAGCCTTTTTCATCACTGATTTTTTGGCCGCGTTGCCCAACTGCTGCGACAGGGATACTGTATAAGGCTCCTAACTCTACATCATCCCAAGTAGTATAGAGGAGGGTTTTGCTATCTGGACTAAAGGCAGGTTCAAACTCAAAATGATCATCCTGCGTCAAACGCTCGGGCTTACCGTTCGGCAAAGCCTTGAGATAAATATGTCCAGCCGCGTTAAACGCCAAATAGTTGCCATCAGGTGAAGTGATGGCATGACGAATCATCTTTGCGGTGAAGGTTTCCGGCGCCACTTCTTGTTTAAAGTTCACCGCATCCTCTATGGTTATTTTAACGTTGGCTTTGAATGGAATCTGTTTGGCCTCAAAGGTCTCTGTATTGACCCGCCAAATTTTGCCCTTAGCATACAACACGATATCACGGCTATCGGGCATCCAGGCAAAGTTGGGATAGACGCCAAAGATAGCCCAGGTCTCTTGCTGATCCTTAGTGAGCATATCATAGACCGGCCATTCTTCCCCTC
>CAZHOC010000389.1:0-5718 GCA_964534295.1 uncultured Bacteroidia bacterium
GTCAAGGTATTCCATGATGAAGATCACCACCATACATAGCACTAGGCTCACCAAGCCTGACAATATCACCAATAGAGGCGATTTAGAGGCTACTCCTTGCTCGGGCGGATACACAAAATCAACTTGGCTAGGGGAGTAAACGGTACTACCACTGGCGGCAAGTCTCGCTTCCGAATACTTAGACAAAGCCAATAGGTATTTATCACGAGCTTGATCTACCTCTCGGCCCAACGGACTACCAGAATCATCAGTTAACTGATTTCCAGCTTCTGTCTCTCCTAGCTCTCTAAGGCTTTGATCGATAAGGTTGATCCGCTCCTGAGCAATATCTAAAGTCAACTCACTATTTATCTTCGCTCTAAAGCTATTAGATTGACTTTCTACCGCCGTGGGGGTTTCCTGAGCAACTTCTTGAAAAAGCTGCTGGGTGATTTTTTCTTGATAATTGCTAATAGAGTCGAGTAAGCTTTGGTTTTTCGCGCCTTGCGCAACGTAGCGTTTATTCAGACTACTGATATTTTTTCTAAGGCTAAGCTTTGGGTTCGCACCCCTGCTTGGGCCTCTGTCGTCGTTCCAAAAGGACTTTTCTAGCTTAAGTTGAGTATTGGCATCTCGTAAGCTCCTTTGCGCAACAAAACGTGCCTGCGTTGCTTCAGAGCGTTTTGCCTGTAGGTGCTTGATCAACTCTAGCAGTTCTGTATTAGGATTATCCTCTTCTTCACTCCCCAAAGTCTCTTGATACTGCTGCCATTCCCGCATTTTCTGGTTGAGATCATTTTGCGTCTCTGCCAACTGCTGGGCATAAAAGCTCACGGCGCTGCCCGCTCTATCCGAGTTAAAGTCATTGTGAAAGCGAATAAACTCTTGGCAAAGGGTATTGACGACAAAAGCAGCCATCTGCGGATTATCGGCATGAAAATCGATCCCGATATAATCTGTCCCAGGGATTCGCCTTACTTCTAGGCGAGCTAATAAGGAAGCTCCATCATAGCGCATGACGCGAAGCATACTTAGATGCTTTTGCTCTAGTTGGTCTGTGGCCTCAAGAGACTCCAGAGAATCCGATTTGAGCTGAAACTGCTCTGCGGCTACTTGCAATTCGTCGGTTGCAAAGCCCGCATTGAGTTGTCGGTAGGCTTCTGGTTTAAAGGAAGTTTCTGACTTTAGATCGTGCAAAAATAGTTGATAGGAAACCAAGTCGAGCACCCTTGGTGAACGAATCCGTTCAACCATATTGTTGAATTTTGCTGCTATCTCATATCGTTGAGGATTGCTAACCCCTCCACTCGCAAATAATAAGCTCTCTTGGTCTGAAATGCCAGTGGCTATCCTTGCATGCGCATTGTAAATCTTAGGGGCGTTGAAGGTGATCAAAAAAGTTGTTATCACCGCGATGGACACAATAGCTAAAATCAGCCATTTGCGTTTCAGCAACACGCGCAAAAAATAAATAAGATCCATAAGTATGAAACCCTGTTCGCACCCTCAAATACCTACATCAGAGGTGCAGTTTTCTCTATCCTTCTTAATTCGAAAATTAATGGCGTAAAATACAACTTTTTCTTTTCCAGAGAAGGAGCTCTACTCTTAGCGGCTAAGCCTGCCTTTTGAAGAGATAAAAATGCCCCCTTAACGGTTTGTTGATGGTTTGAGATTGCTCACAAAATCTGCACTAAGGTAGCTATGGCTGCCTTTGCGCTTAAATAAAAAGTAATAATGGGCTTACTTTCTGTCTTGGAGTCTGGCTTCCAGAACGCTACGATTTTCTTTTAGCAAATGGCTAAATAACCAAGCGTCTCGAATCGCTTTTTTGTAGCCTTCGCCTAGGCTTACCTCTTGCCAGAAGCTACCTCCTGCGACATATCTTATGACGATAGGTTGGTCTACATTACGAGCAATCTCTTCCAAAATTCCTTGATCACCACCGGGTATGTAATCGATGATCTCAAGGGTTTGGCCTTGTACATTACGTCGGGAAGAACGCGAGTCTAAGGTAGATACTCGTTCACTTATCAAAGTCTTGCCGTCGATACGTAACTCTACTTTGGTATGATATAGGCCTTCTTTTGAGGCATATATTGAGCGCATGACTAAGTCTCCGTTTTCTAAGACTTTTACTTTTATGGCAGGCGCCAAATCCATTTGCTGGATAGCGGGCCCCACATAGTCATAGGTAAGTGATTTATAGTAGCGTCCATCGCTAAGTTGGAAGCGTTCGACTAGTCGATCCTGCAACCACTCATCTTCCATCAATGCCATCACTGGAAAGTCTGCTTCCATGATATGACTAAAGCGCTCGTGAGCGACTAGGTCCTCTTTACGCTGTTCGGCAAAAATGGCTTCTTGGCGGCGTTCCAGGCACTGGGCATCATAAATCTCAAAGCGAGCATGCTCGTCCAGTACTAGATAGAGCGGCTCATCCATGCCATACTCAAATAATACTTGATGACGGTCGAGATAATAGGAATTAACATAGATCTCAAGCTCAGTACGACTTACGGGCAATTGTAAGTCCTTACCATGAGGGCTTAGGCGATATCTTAAATCAGCACTATTTCGCACCAATAATCTTTTGCCTACATAAGTCTCTGCCCAGGTTTGTCGCTCCTGAAGCATGATCTGCATCTCGAGATTATTGAAGACTTCATAGGTCTCAGGGAACCCTGGATAGAATACTAGATAATCTCCATTTACCTCTAGTAAAAGGTAATTGAAGCGAGTATCTACGACTTTGAATAGTTGGTGGGCGTAGGCGGTAATATCGATGGGGTTTAGACCGAGCGGAACGATCATCATCGGATCCTGCCAGGTGGGATCGTAATTACCATCAAAGTTTTCGTCTGGACGGAAAAAGTGATCGGAGGAGGCAGTGGTTTGTATCCCAAAAATGTCTCCTGTAGCACTCATCCGCTCAAAGCGATGATCAACAGTGCTTTCTTTGATTTCTTTGCGGCTACCCGGACGTAGATATACATAATGCGACATTCCGGAGGGCTTATTGTTGTAGTGCCCCGAGCGCACATCAGCTAAATACTGAGCCGAAAGCGTAAGATGATCTCCCTTCTCAAGCTGGAAAGCTTGCGGTTGGAGGGCTTGCTGTACCGGACTATAGTCGATACGACAGGCTTGGAGATCCTGAGCGTAGGTCGGAAACGTTAGACAATACAGTGCCAGAGCTAGGAGGACGGTACGAATCATCATGTGGTCATTAAGCTTGAAAATTGGCGTATTGCATCAAGTGATTTCCGCAATTAGCTTGCCAATTTCTGCTGAATCCATGTCTCCGTCAGTTTTTCGAGCACGGAAAGCGGAACTTCGCCATTTTTTAGGAGAATGTCATGAAATTCCTGCACGAAAAATCGCCCTTCAAGGGCTTGTTTTGCCCGTTGGCGCAAGTCGAGCAGTTTTTTGCGGCCCGCAAGACGAGAAAATGCTGCTGCAGGCCTTGCCATCACCTCATTGATCATCTTTTGGGCTTGCAACTGATCTAAACCTACTTCATTCTGAAGAAAATTTTGTGCGGCAAGAACGTCCATCTCGCCGTTAAATAGTGAATGGTCTATTATGGCTTTGGCAACCAAGCTCAATCGGTACTGTAAAAAGCCAATGTGTTGGAGCGCTTCTGTCTCCAAAAGTAGCAGCTCCTCTTCGATCAAATACCCACTGTAAGATTCCCAACCCTCGCGGTAAGCAGGAAAGGAAACGATTTGTTGGAAGGCGTCAATATTGGGGTTGGCATTGGTCATAGAGCGAGCGAGATGGCGACCCGGCCAAGCTTTGGTCCACAGGATATTGGACACTTGCCAGGATGGACGATTTGCCAACTCATTTCGATTGACAAATAGCCGCGCTGCTTGACTCGCATCGAGTGGGGCAGGGGTATAGCCTATAAATCCAATAAAATCGCCAAGTTGAGGCGCATAATCTCTGATATTGAGAGGCTGGTATTCCAATTCACTTACCAAGCCTCCTACTAATGCTCTTTGTTGACCGATTTGTTCGCGTATGTTTTTTAGATATTCTCTGCTGGATAGGTAGGTGCTATCTGGAAAATCTTTACGTGCGATTTCTCTGTAGGCTTCCCCCCTTGTGTTTCCCTGCGCATCAACAAGCTCGAGTAGGCTGTCCAACTCTAAAGCAATGCTGTTGAATTCTTCTTTGGCTATGCCAAGCCAATATGCGCTTCCTTCCTCACTCTCGGTAGCAAGGGCTAGCTCTTCCTCGTAAAAAGACTGAGCGTTCGGCAAAGCCGCAATACCCCCTAAATCAGGAGCCGCCTCAAGACGCTTTTTCAAAGTCGATAATAATCTGCGGTAGGCTGGGGCGACTTGATCTTCTACTTGGGTACTTACCTGAGAAAGGTACTGACTCGCTAAGCGCTCATTCATTCTCGTAGGATCAATCGCAATGGATTGGCTTGCCTTGGTCGCAAAGGTGGTATAAAATGGATGCTCTGTTGGTTTTAGAGTTAAGAGGGCCTCAATTTGCGCGATGCTTTGCTCGATTTGATAGCGGGATAACTTAAGACCCATAGCTTCCTGCTGAAAAAAGAAGCCTTCCACTTGATCAAACTTTTGTCCCCAACGCTTAAGGCGGCTCAGATAGTCTTCTGCCGTGGTGCGTTCTGCAATTGGGTGTTGAGTCGTCAAGAAAAGAGGGAGCTGGATCTGAGTACCATAGGCTGGCTCTAATGGAGAATAATATTGACCATGTTTCGCACGTATAGCTTCATGCTCCAACCAAACCCTGAGGATGTCTACTTTTAAACGATTGTCAGCGGTTAGCTCTTCATAAGGATAGGCTTCAATGGTCTGCTTACTTAGCTCGGCCCAACGCCCTCTGGCCGCTAAAACAGCGGTATCTATACGACTAAAATCCGCATCATAACCTGAAAAGTTGTCTAGAAAGGGAGGACGTATACTAGTGAGTTCTTCATAATCATCCCCGATGCGTTCAAGCATGAGGCGCTGAAAATAGTACTCTACATTGCTGGGCTGAAACCAGATCAGCTGTACCACATATACAAGACCGTAGCCTATCAAAGCTAAAGCCAAAATCCACGCAAAAATCCGAGCAGAAAACTTCACCTATTCAATTGTTTGTGGCAAAAATAACAGATATCCCTTCCATATGGTTTAAGTTAAGAATAAAAATAAACTTTCATTTAAAATTGAAAATACTGAAACAATTGTTGGGCAGCTGCGAATAATTAAGTGTAACGCTTAATGATTTGCCTTATGAAAGCTAACGAAACGAACCTGATCATCTACGACGATAACTGCCCCATGTGTAAGGCCTATACCAAGGGTTTTGTGGAGATGGGTTTATTGAAGCGGGAAAACAGAGTAGGTTTTACGGGGACAGATGAGGCATTGCGCAATCAAATAGACATCGATCGTGCTAGGCATGAGATCCCTTTACTGGATCGTGAAAGTGGAGAAGTACGTTATGGACTCAAGGCCTTGACGCATTTGTTGAGTCAAAAGTGGCCAATTCTAAGTCCTATCTTGAAGAGTAAGCTTACTTACTATGCCTTTTATCCGCTGTATCAGATCATCACCTACAATCGCCGTTTAATTGCCAATAGTAGGGCACCAGAAAATGGTTTTGATTGTGCGCCGGACTTCGATGGCTTTTATCGAGGCCTTTATATTTTGCTAGGCCTGGTCATGATTTTTATCTATTTCCAGAAAGTAACTAACCCCTAAGTACAATCCT
>CAZHOC010000390.1:0-5718 GCA_964534295.1 uncultured Bacteroidia bacterium
CCTCAATGTCAACGCTTTTTCTGAAGCTAGCTCAGAGAAGATTTTGGAGGCTTTAGCTCCTGCAAAAGGCAAACTGAGGGTGTTGGTCCATGCACTTTCTCGGGCCAATCTTCGTCCCTTAGCCTCCGGCGAACGCTCATCCCCCTCTTTTCCTGATGATATTTCAGCCGATTTACAGGCAGCTTGGTCTCAGGTTTTGACTCCTGCGGAGAACGCTAGACCCGGTCTTTTACAAATCGACGATTTTCAGCATACGATCCACCAGATGGGACTGAGCTTGTTGTCTTGGACGCGGCTGTTTCTGGACCAAGTATACTTCGCCCCAGATGCGCGCATCATTGGCTTGACCAGTGAAGGTAACCAAAAAGTATGGCCTCAGTATGCAGCGGTTTCAGCCGCTAAAGTAGTCCTGGAGTCTCTGGCCCGTAATATGGCAGTCAGTCTAGCTCCTCATGGTTTACGGACCAATATCGTGCAACCCGGCATTACCGATACCCAGTCTTTGCGTATGATCCCCGGTCAGGAACAATTACGCGCCGGGGCCATTGTCCGAACTCCATTTGGCAAAATGACTACACCAGAGGATGTGGCCAATGTCATTGCGCTACTCTCTACCGATGAGGCTGCCTGGATCAATGGGGCGCTTATTGCTGTCGACGGAGGCGAAAGATTACGCTAATGAACTACCTAGAACATATTCCCCCTCTCTTGCCCTACGGTCCCAGCTTTAAGTTTGTGGACCAATTAGAAGAGGTAAATGAGGAAGGAATCAGCGGTTTATACACTTTTTCTCCAGAGGCTCATTGGGTTCCAGATCACTTTCCGGGCAATCCGATTGTACCTGGGGTGCTGGTCACCGAATGCATGGCCCAAATTGGCCTTGTAAGCTTTGGTTTGTATCTATTTCACCAAAAGCAAGGCACTTGGCCCATAGGCGGCGGTATTGCCTTTACCGAATCTCAGGTCAAGTTTTGGCATCCATTGCGGCCAGGGGAAGGCGTTCGCGTACAAGCGCAAAAAGAATATTATCGTCTGGGAAAGCTCAAAGTTAGCGCTGAAATGACTTTGCTCTCTGGACAACGAATCGCCAAGGGAGTTCTCTCTGGCGTCATGAATAGAAAGGCCTTATGAACGAAAGAAGAGTCGTCATCACGGGGATGGGGGTCGTTGCTCCCAATGCGATTGGCCTTGCAGCCTTTTCAGAGGCTTTAAAAGCAGGAAAATCAGGCATTAGCCATCAAGCAGAATTAGAACGCCTAAAATTTGCTTGCCAGGTGGCAGGATCGCCGCTGCTAAGGCCAGGAATGCTTGAACCTTATCTACCAGAAGTGGTACGGCGTTCGCTCAAAAGTACAGGCGTAATGTATGCGGTGATGGCAGGCGTTGATGCTTGGCAGGATGCTAATTTAGCGATGCCTGATCCCGAGCAAGCAGAACCTGATTGGGATAGTGGCTGTATTTTTGGTTCCGGCATGACAGGAGCTGAACCGCTTCGCTACGGGATTGACTTAGTTGATGCGGGTAAGGTGCGCCGTATTGGGGGAAGATTGATCGAGCAGGGAATGGCCAGTGGGCCAAGCGCCTTTTTAGGTGGATTATTGGCCTTGGGCAATCAAGTGAGCAGTAATGCCGCCGCTTGTGCTACGGGAACAGAGGCAGTATTGCAGGGATATCATCGCATTAAGTTCGGCCTCGCCGAACGCATGCTTGTGGGCAGCTGCGACAGTGGTGGGCCTTATGTCTGGGGAGGCTTTGATTCGCTGAGAGTCCTCAGCCGGAAATATAATGATGCACCGGAAAAAGCTTCTCGTCCCCTGAGTGCATCAGCTGCTGGCTTTGTGCCTGGTGCAGGCGCAGGCGCTTTGGTCTTAGAGACGCTAGAGAGTGCACAAGCAAGAGGAGCTCGTATCTATGCAGAAGTCTTAGGGGGTGCCAGCAATGCAGGCGGGCAAAGAGGCAGCGGCAGTATGACCGCTCCTAACCCCTTGGGGGTAAAACAGTGTATACGTCAAGCCTTAGACCAAACAGGTCTTAGTGCCAATGAGTTAGATGGCATTAGTGGCCATTTGACAGCCACTATGGGGGACCCATTAGAAGTACAAAATTGGGTAGAAACACTTGAGCGTTCCGGTACGGACTTCCCTTATCTACAAGCCCCTAAGTCACTGATTGGTCACTGTTTAAGTGCTGCCGGTTCAATTGAAAGTGTGGCTGTCGCGCTGCAGTTGCATGAAGGCTTTTTTCATGGCTCCATCAACTGTGAAGACCTCCACCCAGAAATCGAGAAAGTGGTAGCTCGGGAGAAGATCCCGCAGAGCTGCTTGCAGACTCCTGACATAAATATCATTGCAAAGGCAAGTTTTGGCTTTGGAGATGTCAACTCCATTGCCATTTTTAAGAAATTTCAGCCTAAATTGAAGTTCAAACGCTGACTGATGAAAGAAACGGAAATACTAGATAAACTTAGAAAGATCGTCTCTCCTTATGTAGAGGATAAAAGTCTGTTAGAATCTGTAAATGCGGAAACTGATTTGCTAAATGATTTGCAGATCAACTCAGCAGACTTGGTAGATATCATCTTAGATACAGAAGAGGAATTTGATATTGAAATTGAAGATGAAGCTGCTGAGCAAATGTTGACGGTGAGTGATGCATTACGGATCATATCCGAACGCTTAGCTTCATGATCGGAAACGACTTGGTAGCATTTGAGGCTTGCCGCCATTATAGTTTTCGTAGATGGCAAGCCTATTGGGGGCGAATTCTCACCGAATCCGAGTGGGAAAACTTTTTTTATGCCCCTAACGAAAGAGCTGCCTGGCTCTATTGGGCTGCCAAAGAAGCCGCTTGGAAAGTCTGGAATAGGCGTTCCGCGCAGCGGCTCCTAAACCCAAAATCCTTCCAAGTCAAAAATGTCAGATGGGAAGGCTCGGAAGCTAGTTTTGAAGTCCAAGGTCCTCGCTTAAATCTTAAAGGCACTGCGACCATAAATGATGACTTTCTCCATGCAGTCGTCGTTGCTGGTAATCAATATGTGATCACTGCGAGCGTATGCCCCCAAGGTGCCTTAGAACAAAGCCTAAATCAAGATTCCTTCCTAACAAAGCATCTTTACTTTAATCAACCCAAATCGGATAGTCCTCATTCCAACCCACAAATTTCCCTGTCCCGCAATATTCTGGGCATTCCGTCTTTAGAAATCGCGGGAAATGTCCTAGACTTGCCGATCAGTTTGTCGCATCATGGCTCTTGGGCCGCTTACGCTTATGTTTACCCGCACCGAACGCAACCTTAGCTATCTCGTAATCGCGCTGACCGTTTTGTTTGCTGCTTGGTCTGCATGGCAAGCCAGTCAAGTTCAATTTGATTATGACTTTGAGCGCTTTTTCCCGGAGGATCTACCCGAAACCGCTTTTTATGATGATTTTCGCTCTCGCTATGGTTCGGAAGCAGACTTCTTTCTAATAAGTGTAAAACGGGAGGCTGGGGTGTTTGAAAAAGGCTTTCTCGAGCAAATCAGGATACTTACTGATACACTGGCCCATATTGAGGGAATTGTGGGAGTGCTTTCGCCGACGAATCTACAATCTCTGAGAATTGACCCACTGATTGGGCTACCCATTGAAATTCCCTATATCAATATTGAAGGAGATTTGGGCCGAGACTCAAGTTTTGTCTACGAGCAGGATGATTTAGTAGGCACCTTTTTTAGCTATGATGGTAAGGCAGTTAGCCTTTGGGTAAACCACCTGCCTAATTTATCGGATAGTGCGGCTACAGCTCTGAGTAATCTGGTCGAAGCCACCGTCGAATCTTTTCCCTTTGAAGAAAGTCATATTGCAGGCCGGATCGCGGGCCAGAGTTACTATATCTCCTTAATGCGCCGTGAGGTAGTGGTATTTCTTTCCATCTCATTGGTATTGATCATCGCCTTTTTGTGGATGGCCTTCCGCAGCTTTTGGGGCGTTGTGGTACCCCTCGGAATCGTAGGTTTAGCTGTATTGGGCATAGTGGGATTCTTGTCATATTTAGGCAAGCCTCTCAATGTAGTTTCGAATGTAATTCCATCAGTTTTGTTGGTGGTCTGCCTTTCGGCGGTGGTGCATATCATGTCCAAATATCTCGATGAACTCAGATGGGGAAGACCTAAGAAAGAAGCCCTCTATCGCGCCCTAAGGTTGGTCGGCCGTGCTAACGTTTTGACCACTTTAACCACGGCTATTGGCTTTTTGACTCTGCTCAATTCTAGTGTCAAGCCCATGGGCGAGTTTGGGTTGTTTATGTCAATTGGGGTGGCTTTTGGCCTCGCCTTAGCTTACACAGTCCTTCCAGCAGTGCTGATCATTTTACCTCCACCTCCTATTCGTAAACAAGATCAGGCCGGTGGCTTTTGGTATACCTATTTGCACGCTTCTCTTCGCTGGATCCTTTCCCACCCTAAGCAGATTTTGCTAGGCTCAGGCGTACTTTTAGTTCTCTGTGCCATTGGGATCAGCCAAATACAGGTCAACAACTACCTGATAGAAGATCTAAAGTCAGACAATCCGGTAAAGCAATCCTTCAATTTCTTCGAAACACAATTTTCCGGGGCTAGGCCCTTGGAGATGGAGCTAAGCTTGGTGGATAGCAGTCGCACTTTTGCCGAGCCGGACTTATTGCGGAAGGTCGATGAAATTGAGCAGTATTTGCAAGAGGTTTATATCGTTGGTTTTGTGCGTTCCCCGCTCAATTTTGTCAAAGCCTACGAAAGAGCCCAAAAAGCAGGGGCAGGGGAGGCCTATGAGTTACCACGCTCAGATGGAAAGCTGCGCAAGACATGGCGCAAAATTGGAACGATGCGTTCCCGGATAGGGATCAATAACTTCCTCACTCCAGATCAAAAGCGATTGCGAATCAGTGCCCAGATGAAGGACATTGGTAGTATCAAGATCAAGCAAAAAGATGAGGCCTTGGCCCAATTCATGAGAGCATATCCTGAGTTCGAGTATCAACTGACTGGTGCTCCGGTTTTGGTGGATAAAAACAATGAGGTGGTAGCAGCTAATATCTTGCAGGGCTTGATGATCGCCTTTGGTGCGATTGCTATTATTGCAGGCCTGCTGTTTCGCTCATTGCGGATGGTAGTGATTACGCTGCTGCCCAATATCTTCCCCTTAGCGATTATCGCGGCCTTTATGGGCTATTCAGGGATAGATTTAAAGCTTTCTACTTCCATTGTTTTTACCATTGCTTTTGGGATCGCAGTGGATGATACTATACACTTCTTGAGTCGCTTTTATCTTGAAACCAAACGACAATCATGGTTGTTTGCCTTAAGGAGAGCGTTTATCTCCACTGGTAAGGCCATTGTGGTTACGACTTTGATATTGAGCGGTGGCTTTCTCGCCTTGACTTTTTCCGACTTCCTCGGAACGCTTTTCATCGGTCTGTTGATTAGTATGACTTTGTTTTCAGCATTGCTCTCAGACTTAATCATCTTGCCCGTTTTGTTGCTATTATTTTACCCCAAACATCAAAAAAGATTAGATACCCATGAGTAATAAGCGGGTGCTTAGCATCGACTGGATCAAAGAGCGACTTAGCGTCGATCAGAAGACACTTTGGATTTATATTATCTTATACTTTAGCTGGGGCTTGGGCATGCATTTTTTTGGTGCCTGGGTAGAGATCGCTCGCTTTACCTATTGGTGGCAGGTGATCACGGTCTATATATTGTAC
>CAZHOC010000391.1:0-5717 GCA_964534295.1 uncultured Bacteroidia bacterium
GTAAGCTTCTGGCCAATGCGGAAGCTATCATCGACGTCAACGTAGTCGAAGATCCACGCTACAAATTGGTGGTGGATAAGGTATAGAATTTCGAAGGCTAAATACTGAATATACAATGTCGAATTTGAAACTCGGCATTGGATATTTTTTTGTTAGCCTACTGCATTATGCGTTCCGCAAGGCGGGGACTAAGACGATTGATAAGCTTTAATAACTTTACTTTACCGACGCTGACCTCATAGTGGTCGCGTTTGAAGGCACGCATGAATTCGTTTGCTAGCTGCTCGGGGGAAATCTTGCCTTTGCCTCTGCCACGAGTCATTTCGGTATCCACCAAGGGCGGAATGATTTCAAATACCTTGATATCCTCAAACTGATAGCGCAGCGCTTTGCTAAAAATATGTAGCCCTGCTTTGGTACCACAATAAACTGGAGCCGCCATTTTGGGCACGAGACCCAAACCAGAACTGACATTGACAATGGCAGCATTCGCTTGATTTTGCAGTGTTGGGATCAACAAACTGATCAGTTTGATGGGCACTTTTAGATTGACCTCAATCTCTCGTTCGATTTTGGCCAAGGCTTGCTGCTCCTCCTCAAAGTGATAATTGTATTGAATGCCGGCATTATTGATCAGGATGCTCAGATCGGGATGCTCTTGCTCGATAAAGACGATCAGACGATCTACTTCTGCCGGATCGGCAAGATCACATTGAAAGGGAATTACTGCAGGAAATTCTGCGCTAAGCTTTTTGAGCTTCTGGGCATTACGACCGAGGGCGATAATTTGATTGTCGTGTTTAAGGAAGGCTTTTAGTAGGGCTTCGCCGATACCTGCGGTAGCACCCGTAATCAGGATTTTATGATTGCTGAGATTCATTTGTTAAGCTTTAATTCTGCTCACAAATAGGCCCCAGCAAAGGACAAAAACCTTTACATAGGTAAAGAAAACCTTCACTTCTTGGCTCGGATCCTACTAAGCTGGGTAGCGCTCACGCCCAGGTAGGAAGCAATATGATAGAGAGGGATCTGCTGCTCTAGCCCAGGATGCTCTTTTTGGAAGATTTCATAACGGGCACTTGCGTCTAGGGTAACCAGTTCTATTTCTCTTTTCTCTTTGAGAACGAAAAACTGCTCTGCCAACAATCGAGCTAAGCGTTCCACAAGGTGGTGCTCCTCATACAAAGCCGTCAACTGCTGATAGTCTGCCACCCACAACTTACAATCTGTAAGACATTGCAAGTTAATCTGATTTTGCTGGCCGCTAACCAATGCAGAATAGGCTCCAAGCATATTACCAGCAGTGAAAAAGGTCTTGTTGTATTCCTCCCCCTGGTCGTTGCGAAAGAAGGCTCTCAGCACCCCCGATTCTACTAAGGCTACCTGATTAGGAAAATCTCCGCTACGGGCAAAATAGCTTTTTTTAGTCCAAGTACTCACCACAAAGAGCGAACTCAAAAGCGAAAGTTCCTCCTCACGAAAAGGGACCAGTGAACGCATAAAATCGGCAACTATGGACATAGGAGGAGGATTTAGCCATCAAAATAGCGACAAAAATCGAAGAATGAATACTTCATAGATATTGCTTTTGACATATCATCAAAAAACTATAACTACTAAAAAATTAGTAGAACTACGAATTTTTTAGTAGTCTTGTATTGTAATCATTACCCACAATGAAAAAACTGACAAAAAGAGAGGACCAGATAGTCCAGATTGTTTGGAAGCTCAAAAGCGCCTTCATCAGGGATATAGTAGATGAATTTCCAGAGTCAGAAACGGAAAAAAAGCCGCACTACAATACAGTGGCTACTCTGGTCAAAATCCTGGTCAAACGCGGCGTACTTAAGGCCGAAAAAGTAGGTAATGCGCATCGATACAGTCCTACTCAGGAATTTGACGAATACCGGGAGGAGCAAATAAGCGAGATCAAATCGAAGTTTTTTGAAGGCTCGCTCCCCAAAATGCTCGCTCACTTCGCGAAAGGAGAAAAGCTAACCGAAGCAGAGAAGGAAGAATTAATCAGAATCATCAAATCTCAAAAGGAATAAGCCATGCTGTTAGTATTATTAAAAGCGTCCTTGGTGATAGTGGTCTTATTGGGCTTCTATAAGCTTGTACTAGAGCGTGAAAGCTTTTTTGCGGCCAATCGCATTTACCTACTGGGCTGCTTATTGTTGGCTTGCGCCTTACCCTTTGTCTCTCTCCCACAACTCATCAAGCATCAGGGCTGGCTGAGTCAGACTATAGAAACGAAAACCCAACCGCTTATAGCTATCCCCTCGCCTACTCCTATTGCTGAGGCTGAGCCCATTCTCCTTCCCAGTCCGACTATCGAAGCCGAGCTTCGATTAGATCTAGAGGCTGAGGCAGAAGAGCTGATTGAGTCTGAGGTTTTACCAGCAGCCGTTCCTATTCCTAGCCCCCAAACGCTTGAAGCTTCCCCATCTAAAGGCTTAGATTTTAGCTTTTGGCTGCTAATTCTATATCTCTTTGGGGTCCTGGTATTGGGCATCAATTTACTGGCTCAAATCATAGGGACGCTTTGGCGAATTTCTAGAACAGAGGATATCATTGAGGATGTAGATGGCATCATCGTCAACTTAGATGGCGAGGTAGCGCCCTGCTCCTTTTTTCAATACATTTTTATCAACCCTATCCAATACGATTACGATACCTATGAGCAAATCCTAGCTCATGAGAAGATTCATGTTAGACAAAAACACACGCTCGATTTGTTGATGGCGGAGGTCGCTTTGATCGTCCTCTGGTTCAATCCTTTTGTTTGGTTGCTCCGCAAGGAAGTGGAGAAAAACATTGAGTATCAGACAGATGACTTACTGTTACGCAATGCTGCCGAAACCAAGGAAAATTACCAAATGAACTTGGTCAAGATCGCCTCTGGGACCAAACCCCTCAACATAACGACGAATTACAATCAATCATTGATCAAACAAAGAATCCTCAAAATGAATACTAAGAAATCTCAACACTACAGTTATTGGAAGTACGCATTCGTCGCTCCACTCGTATTTGGACTCGCGCTCTTTTTGAATAAGCCCAGCGTCTCTTTTGCCCCTATGAATGGCCCCCTTGCCAGTCCGGTGCAATTGCTTGATAAGCTAATCATGCCAGTGACCTTGAATGAAGGCTTAGTGATAGAAGAGGAACCTACTCCCAAAGCAATCTTAGCCCCTACCCCAGTAACGGAGAAGGTAGCAAGTCCTTTGGTTATTGATAGCGAATGCACTGAACTTATTGAAGCAGTCATGGCCGAAAATGTAGGCAGAGTTAAATCTCTTTTGCGCTACCAAGATCCTAACTGCTTTGACCAAAAAGGTGGGTATAAAACCTACAGTTACCGGCACGGGAAAGATAAGATCACCTTCAATAGTACTACCCCCAGAACGCCGCTAACTGCTGCTGCTAGCTTAGGTAATATCGAGATCGCCAAAATTTTGCTCAGAGCGGGGGCTGATATTGATTTTGAAAACAAAAACATTGGTTCTCCCTTAGCGGAGGCAGCCAGTGGGGGACATACTGACTTTGTAAATTTCATGCTCGATTTAGGAGCAGACATCAACGAAATGTCTCAAGGGCAGGGCACCGCCTTGAATTGCGCCGCACGTAATGGACACTATGAGACCGTGAGATTTCTCATTCGTCGCGGGGCTGATGTCAGCCTACAAAATGACGGCCAGGGTTCTGCTCTGAGTGCCGCTGCTCGAAATGGACACAATGACATCGTCAAACTACTCCTTCAAGCAGGGGCTGATATCGATGCCCAAACCAACGGTCAGGGTTCTGCCTTGAGTGCCGCTGCGCGGAACGATCAAGTCCAAACCTTAGATTTGCTCATGCGTTTGGGAGCTGATCCAAACGTCCAAAATGATGGTCAAGGCTCAGCCCTTATTGCAGCGGCAAGAGAAGGTAATAAATCCTTGATCAAAGTATTGGTTGCCAATGGTGCGGATATCGATGCTCAAACCAACGGCCAAGGCTCAGCCCTCAATGCCGCAGCCAGAAAAGGCCATGCCGAAGTGGTACGTTTACTACTTGCCCTAGGCGCTGATCCCAATGTCCAAAACAATAGCCAAGGTTCTGCCCTCAATGCTGCCGCCAGATACGGCCACAATGATATTGTCAGAATCCTGCTAGCTGCTGGGGCCGATATCGACGCCCAAACCAATGGTCAAGGATCTGCGCTCAATGCTGCCGTCAGACGCGGCAAGACAGAAACCGTAAAACTACTCCTTAGATCAGGAGCTGATCCCAACGTGCAAAACAGTGGCCAAGGCTCTCCTCTCAATGCTGCCGTACGTAGGGAACAATGGGAGCTCATCCCGATTTTGGTACTAAATGGTGCCGATATCAATGCCCAAACCAACGGCCAAGGCTCAGCTCTCAACGCTGCTGCCAGAAAAGGACAATTTGAAGCGGCAAAGCTACTGCTAGCCTTAGGCGCCGACCCCAACATTCAAAACAATGGCTTAGGTTCGCCCCTCAACGCCGCCGCTAGATACGGCCACAACGATATCGTCAAAATCCTCCTGGCCAATGGAGCCGATATCGATGCGCAAACCAGTGGGCACGGTTCAGCCCTCAATGCCGCGGCCAGAAAAGGGAAGACCGAAACCGTAAAGCTCTTGTTGAGAGCAGGCGCTGATCCTAACGTCCAAAACAACAGTCAAGGCTCGCCCCTCAATGCTGCCGCTCGCCATGGCAATCTGGATATCGTCAAAATACTAGTAGCCAATGGCGCTGATATTTATCAACGCTCCAATAGTTTTGGGACCGCGATTGAGATCGCCAAAAAACGAGGACATGATGACATCGTCCGCTACCTCAAATCTAGAAGAAGAGCCCCCCAAGAGTACTAATCGAAATCAGTTTTTTAAGTATTTAGAGGCTCAGTTAGCTTTGCTAGCTGGGTCATTTTTTTGTTTGATACTCCCGATAGCTATGCGGGAGCGCAGAACGCTTATCCCAATGATTGCAAACCGGAGGTCTTTTCGCCCATCAGAGGGGGATTAAGGGGGAGGAAAAGAAAGCTCACTAAGCTAATTCTACCTTTCCCATCACAACTCAAAAAAGTCCCAAATAACGCTCAAAATAGGCCTCACTTGTGCTTTGCTCGCCCTGAACGACAAAGCTACGCTGAGGATAAGGCAGCGAGAAATAAGCAAAGGAAAAGCGTTCCGCGCAGCGGTCCTCTGGCAACTTGACACAATGATTAAGAGCCTTGATCTGTCCCCCACTAAAGTACTCGAGTAGATAACCGGGAAAAAGCACCACCTTATCAGTAGCGGGAATATTTACCCACTGCCCTCCAGCATCTTGAAAGTAAAAATCACTATCAAAACCAAAGGGAAAGATGGTAAACAAAGAGACGTCTGGATGGGCCGAAAGACGGGTATTACCTGCCGCAGTGAAGTCATAATCTCCGGTGGGAGGATAATAATTGCAGGAAATCATGTGGCCAATATTTGCCTCATAAAAATCTGCTAAGCCCGAAAGGCCCAATCGCGCAATTACATCACGCTCTACCGATCTGATTTGCGCTTGGAGCGAGTGCCAAGCCATCCTAAAAAAGGGCAGAAACTCTTTGGGAAAATCGGAAGGGTCCCGAAAATCAGAAATCACAAAAGAATGTAGCAAATCCGTCTGGTATTGGTTGGTGCTATCCTCTTGCCCGAGGAATGAGTAGCCATCAAAAC
>CAZHOC010000392.1:0-1118 GCA_964534295.1 uncultured Bacteroidia bacterium
CTCCACAAGACGAGATGGGTCCATCATCCCCTACTTATGGACGAAAAAGGAGATAAACTTTCTAAATCTGCAGGTAGTACTTCCATTTGGGCAATGCGAAATGCCGGTGCTAAGCCCAATACGATTTATCAGGCTTGCGCCAACTTAATGGGTTGGTCGGGTGAGTTTAATTCCCTCTCAATTTTATTTGATCACTTCGTTCGACGTCCCAAATTCACCTATGAGCCTTTAAAATCGACAGAATAAGCTTTGGCCTTGAAATGATAGGTACTGAAGTGGTATTTTCGTTATTGATTGACTCTGGTTATCGACAGTTTTAATCTAGACTAGTTTGAATAAGGGGAACTTTATTACCCACTTGCTTTGTATCCTTCTTTTTTTGTTTACGCCCTCGACGGTTCTTTTTTCCCAAGAAATGGGGAAAAAAGGGGAGGGAACCTATCTCCCCAATCTCAAGCATTTCTTTGCTAACTCAGACTCTCTTTGGGCTCCTCAATCTAAAAACACAGGCTTATTAAATAGCGGCTTAAATGAAAATCAGCAGTTAGAAAGTTCCAAGACTAATACTGGAGTAGCTATTTGGACAAAACCTTCGCTAGATCAAAAAATAGGTTTAGTAATGGATCTAGACCTCTCGCATTTGCAAAAGGTCTCCCAAAGAAGATATCACTCTTCATTGACCGAAGATTTGACTGATGCTGAAAAGCAATTTGTATTGGAGGGAAATGTCGCCCCTGCCGTTGAACCCAAACCAGAGGGACAGGCTGAACTACCCGTAGCAATAAACGATACCCTTGATTTGGAACGAGAGGTATCCATTCCATGGATGCCTGAAATTGCCATTTACCCACTCAATATGCAGGAAATACTGGACCGAATCCCATATCCTGAAACAGCGCGCAAGTTGGAACTGGAAGGGGAAGTTCGATTTCGTATATGGATTGATGAGGAGGGACGCTATACCCGACATGAAGTAATGGCTAGTCTCCCTTATCTTACTCGACTGTGCGAGTATTTGCTGCCTGATGTGAAGTATGTACCTGTTTTATTGCATGGGGAAGCTGTGCCCTTCCAAACCGAAATTAGCTTTCATTTCGATATGAATCGAGGCACTCCCT
>CAZHOC010000392.1:1128-5697 GCA_964534295.1 uncultured Bacteroidia bacterium
GGATACTCGGGTTACAGACGATGAATTTTCCTACTAGCTCACTTGGCTTACAGGTAGCTTACGATCCACTTTTTTGATCATACCACTCAAGGCTTTGCCTGGTCCTACTTCGATAAATTCAGTAGCACCTGCTGCAACCATATTTTGGACAGTTTGAGTCCAACGGACAGAAGCAGTCAATTGCGCAAGTAGATTTGCTTTGATTTCTGTTGCCTCAGTATGAGGCGCGGCGTCTACATTTTGATATACTGGAATGGCAGTATTCGCGATGGCCGCTTTTTCGATTCCTTCAGCAAGTTCAATTCTCGCTGGTTCCATAAATGGAGAGTGAAAGGCACCGTTTACAGGCAATTCTAATGCTCTTCTCGCTCCCTTTTCTTTGGCTATCTCAATGGCTTTGGCGATACCTGCTTTGCTACCAGATATGACTAGCTGGCCTACAGTATTGTAATTAGCAGGAACCACAGTTTCGCCTTCAATAGAAGCACAAATCTCTTCTACCACAGCGTCTTCCATACCCAGGATTGCGGCCATAGTACTTTCGGCTAAATCACAAGCTTTTTGCATGGCATTGGCCCGAATAGAAACCAGCTTTAGGCCATCTTCGAAAGAGAGCATCTTCAAAACTCAAGGCTCCAGCGGCAGTCAGAGCCGAAAACTCTCCTAATGAGTGGCCAGCTACCATCGCAGCCCCTTCGATCAATTGATTGACTTTGGCGGCTACCACAGAGTGGATAAAGATAGCGGGCTGGGTAACAGAGGTGCGCTTAAGGTCTTCATCAGTTCCTTCAAACATCAAAGACTTGATATCGAAGCCAAGGATTTCGTTTGCTTGCTCGAAAAGGGTTTTTGCTTCGGCAAAATTGTCATAAAGCGTCTGTCCCATTCCGACAAACTGAGCACCTTGACCAGGGAATACCAATGCTTTCATATCTTGTAGTTTAGTTTTTCGTGCCGCAAGATTATGGAAATTTCACTCAAAGACAAAATTGTACTGCTCACTGGGGCTAGCAAAGGAATAGGAGCTGCGATTGCTATGCAGCTAGGAAATGCTGGGGCTACGCTTGCCTTACATTATGGGCGTTCCCGGAGGGAAATAGAAAAAATAAGGACGCAAATTGGAGGTGCCTCAAAAAGCTTTCAAGCGGATTTGCAAGATCCTGAGGCGGTTTTCCGGCTAGCCGAACGCGTAGTTGAGCACTTTGGGAGGGTAGACGTATTGATCAATAATGCTGGCGTAGCCATAGCGGAAGATGAAGGGATGTCAGCGGTCGAATGGTTAGCGGCCTGGCAAAATACGCTACAAGTCAATTTGATCGCTAGCGCTGGCCTCTGCCGTGCCTTGATTCCTCAAATGAGCGCAAGGGGAGAGGGACGTATCATTCATATTGCTTCCAGAGCTGCTTTTAGAGGTGATACACCTGATTTTATGGCGTATGCCGCTTCCAAAGGAGGGATGGTGGCTTTGAGTAAGTCAATTGCTCGTGGATATGGTAAGCAAGGCATCAAGTCTTTTGTAGTCGCTCCTGGCTTTACCAGAACGGCTATGGCCCAGCAATTTATTGATGAATATGGAGAAGACTATGCCGTTTCTGATCTTGCCTTAAACACCCTTACTGAGCCGGAAGACGTAGCCCCTACGGTATTGTTTTTAGCCAGTGGACTTATGGACCATGCTACCGGCAGTAGCATAGATATCAATGCTGGTAGTTATGTGCGTTAGAGCCAAAATTTAGCCATCAACACCCACCCAATAATGATCAAGGGGCCGAGCAGCCCAATGCTAATGCCAGCAAGCCGGAAATCATTTTGATGAAGTTTGCCTGTGGCAAAAACAATGGCGTTTGGGGGGGTAGAAACGGGTAAAAAGAGCGCACAGGAAGCACATAGTCCAATGGTTACTGCTAGACTAGTTGGCTCCATTGGACTTAGGACGCCTGCTAAGGGGATCAAAACCGTAGCTGCTGCGGTATTACTCATGATATTAGAGAATAGAGTAGTGCCTAAGCCAAAAATGAGTAGGAGTGTGAGCACCCCAAGTTGATCAGTCGGTAACTTGGATACAAAGTATTGGGCTAGTCCCGTCTCTTGGATCGCCAAGCCTAGCGATAATCCTCCGGCAATTAACATCAAAGTATCCCAAGGCAATTTGCGTACGTCATCTCCATTGATAATGCCCAACATAGTTAGACTAAGAATGGGTACACCCGATACAGCTGCTACAGGAATTTGATGCCAAGCACTGCTGAGCCAAAGTAAAACGGTAACGATCAATACTCCCAGGACTAGTTTTCTTTGGGCCACCCTTCCTGGACTGCTAATCATCGGTTTTTCTTCAAAAAGATGAGCTATGTTTAAGGCTCTGTTTTCGTGAGGGAATCGCTTGATCAATAACCACCACAAGCCTAGCGTAAAAAGGAATGATAGAGGAACTCCAATAGACATCCAGTCCAAAAAAGAAATCTTTATACCAAGGTTTTCCAATGAACCGACTGCTATCGCATTGGCGGGTGAACCGATGATTGTACCCATGCCACCAATAGAAGCTGAAGATGCAATCCCAAGCAATAATGATTTTGAGTATGGGCTGTCTGGTTTTAGCGTCGCTAACAATGGACTGACCGATGCTATCATCATCGCTGCCGTGGCCGTGTTGGACATCAACATCGAACCTAGGGTGGTGGCGAGCATCAAACCTAAGAGTAAGGTGTGTGAATCTGTGCCAAAGCGCTTACTGGCAAGGAGAAATATCTTCTTGTCTAACTTAACTTTTTTGAGGGCTTCGGCTAAGAAAAAGCCTCCTAACATCAGCCAAATTACGCTGTCAGACCAGGTGTTGACATATTTTTTTACACTTTCTGGATGAGTATTGAAGTAGTCGCTACCTAAAAAAAACACCAGGAAGCCTATGATCATGATTCCGGTAGCAAAAGGGGGAATTGCTTCACTTACCCACAAGCCAGTGGCAAAAAACAGCAGAAACAAAACGTAGTCCTGCGTTTCGCTAAAGCCAGTATCCCTCAACTGGAAAGTGAGAAATAGGGCAACTAAAATGCTGGACAGGAACGCAATTATCTTGCCTTGGTAGTTAACTACCCTTTGGATGTCTAGTAAACGAGTAGAGGCTCCTCTGGAGTCCGCCATAGGTGATACTAATACTGGTTAAATGCTTGCCAAATTTGCTTAAGCTAGCACTAGTAAAGAATCATCTAAGGCACTCGAAGGAGTGACTTATGTTAGGTCGGTAGGATTAGGATCCTAGCTACGGTTGATCTTAAAATCGAATAGGAAGTCTACGCGTTCGGCATCGCCGTGAACAATCTCAAGCAGATTCTCACGGTGAGTCATAAACAACAATCCAAACAAAATACCACCAAACACCAATAATGGCACAAACATCTCAGCGTGATGCTGACGGGTCGCTAGATAATAAATCGGAATGGCAAGTGCACCTACCATGTAGGCCAAATTTGGGTAACGCGAAATCAGGTACGCGCAAAGTGTGATAAGAATGAAAATACTGCCTACTATGGGTTGAGTAGCAATCAACATACCCAAGGCAACGTGGATGCCTTTACCGCCTCTATAACTTGCAAATACAGGAAAAATATGCCCTAATACCGCAGCTAAACCTAAGCTCATCATGATGATGGGCAGCTCGATATCTGAGAAGATACCGTATTTGTTGTGGACGAAAAAGGCGAGATTGGCGGCTAAAAATCCTTTAGATATATCAAGAATACGGACGATAAGGCTCATGTTAGGACCCATGATACGGCTTACATTCCGGTGGGAAGCACTGCCGCTACCATGGTCTCGGATATCAATTCCGAAAAAAACTTTACCGAGTATAATGCTACTTGGGATGGCTCCGATTAGATAGGCCCCAAGTGTACACAATAGTATTCGTATAAATTCCATAAAGTAGTATAAAACCCAGGACAAATGGGGGTGAGTCCCCCTTTGTCAGTACGAGTAGTAGCGTGAAAAGAACGTTGTCTCTAAATTAATTTAAGTACTTTTTTTGAGACTGCAATATGCGGCTAAGGTAATGAAATATTATGTATATGTTAAGAAAGCCCCCAAAAGCGAAAGCTAATGGAGGCTTTTTATTTGTTGAGTCAGTCTGGTAAAGGGCTGACTATGAGCTTGATAATTATTGCGCTAGGGCACTTTGCCTAGTCAAAGGCATATCATTCTTTTTTAATATCTCTTTGGCCAAATTGACGTAGTTAATGGCTCCTTTGGAGCGGGCATCAAAGGCCAAAACTGGCAAACCAAAGCTCGGCGCCTCACTAATGCGAGTGTTGCGATGAATGATAGTCTCGAACACTAGGTGCTGCAGCTGAGTGCGTACATCTTCTGCAACTTGGCGAGAAAGATTGAGGCGGCTGTCATACATCGTCAATAGGAAACCTTCATACTCAATTTGAGGATTAGAAGTTTTTTGGATATGACGAATGGTGTTGAGCAATTTACCAAGACCCTCCAAGGCGAAGTATTCACACTGAACCGGTACGATCACCGAATCAGCAGCACTAAGTGCGTTCAAAGTAATGAGGCCAAGAG
>CAZHOC010000393.1:0-5691 GCA_964534295.1 uncultured Bacteroidia bacterium
GATGATTTTGGTTGGCCTTACTGCTATTATGACCATTTCCAAAATCAAAAAATGCTTGCCCCAGAATATGGCGGTGATGGCAAAATTCAAGGCAGATGTGAAGGCATCAAAGAACCAGCCATGGCCTTTCCGGCTCATTGGGCCCCAAATGATTTGCTCTTTTATACCGGAGATTTATTCCCTGAGCGTTATAAAAATGGTGCATTCATTGCTTTCCATGGCTCTTGGAACCGCGCTCCCCAAGAGCAGCAAGGATACAAAGTAGTCTTTATTCCTTTTGAAAATGGTTCACCTAGCGGAGAGTTTGAAGAATTTGCCGTTGGTTTTCCGGGAATTGATGAAGTGAAAAGTCCCGGAGATGCCCTGCATCGCCCTATGGGCTTGGCCCAAGGCCCTGATGGTTCCCTCTATATCACAGACTCAGTTTCTGGCAGGATTTGGCGAATTATCTACTATGGTAACGCCTAAAAGCTTATTTTTGACTCTAAACATAAACATACCCTATAATTATCTACGATGAAATATTTGACCATTCTATTTGTCGCATTGTTGTTTATCGCTTGTGGTGGCGGCGGATCTGAAAGCGCAGCTAATGATGAGTCTGCTCCAGTAGAAGAAGCTGCTCCAAAAATCAATGCTGCGAAAATGGCCCAAGGTGGAGCCGTCTATAAGCAATATTGTATCGCCTGCCATATGGAAAATGGTCAAGGTGCCGCTGGTCTTAATCCTCCTTTAGTAGATACCAAATATGTATTAGGAGATAAGGAAGCCTTGATCCTCATTGCCCTAAATGGTTTCAATGGGGAAGAGCTGGAAGTGAAAGGCGAAATCTACAATGGTATCATGACTCCACATGACTTCCTCTCTGATGCAGAATTGGCCAATGTATTGACCTACGTGCGCAACAGCTGGGGCAATGAAGCTTCGGAAGTTACGGTAGAAGAAGTAGCAGAGGTTCGCGCCAAAAATGACGGTGCATAGTCTGGCCTTACTGACAATATATCAAACGGCGCTCTTTGGGGCGCCGTTTATCGTTAATAAAACTCACCCCTCAAGCTAAGTCATCATGAGATTCCTGTTTTTACTTGCTTTCCTCCTACCCGCCTTTCTTTTTGCGCAGGATACTTTTTCAATTGTCGCCGTTGACAGCGTAACCGGAGAAGTAGGCAGTGCCGGGGCTTCATGCTTAGATGCCAGTATCGTAGCAGGTGGCGTATCGATTATTGGGGATTTGGTACCGGGAAAAGGCGCCATAAATACCCAATCGTTTTACTTAGCGAGCAATCAAAACAATGCTCGTACTCGCATGTTGGCTGGTGATTCACCGGATCAGATTGTTAACTTTCTCATCAATAATGACGCGCAGGGGACACCGCAAGATCGTCAATATGGAATCGCTGATTTGGATGACAATGGATCGCCTAGGGCCGCGGCCTTTACTGGCGTGGATTGCTTTGATTACAAAAATCAAATCGTCGGTTCCTACTACGCTATACAAGGCAATATTCTAGCAGGGCAAGAAATTTTGGATTCCATGGAAAGTAGGTTTCTCAATGCTAGCGGCTCACTCGCCGAACGCTTAATGGAAGCGCTGCAAGGAGCCAATGTACCAGGAGCTGACAGTCGCTGTCTCAATGAAGGCGTCTCTTCTCAATCTGCCTTTATTCGGGTGGCTCGCCCCAACGACATTTATGGCAGTCCCTATCTCGATTTAGTGGTAGACCAAACTCCTTTTGGAGTGGAGCCTATTGATTCTTTACAAAGCCTTTTTGATAATTGGACGGCCCCGGATTGTAGCTTCGCGATTCCGGCAGATGTCCTGCAACTCAATCAAAACTGGGACACCACTTTGTCAAGCAAAAGCATTTGGGTCTGTGAGGGAGATAGCCTTATACTCAGCGGTAATTTCAATACCATCTTTCTTGAGGATGGAGCCTATTATCGCGGTACCACTGGCGGTCTCAATACTATTTACATCCCCAAAACTGCGGCCTATGATGCCGGAAGCCAAACGATCAATACCATTTTTCACGGACCTAACGCTCAAATTATCAATGCTGGAGCCGCACCGGAGGTTACCTCTTGTGATAGTGTCACTTATGATTACAGCAATGCGCCCGCTTCCATATGCGGCTTAAATACGAGCCTTGAGCCCTCTAGAGATTTTGGCTGGCATTACCATTATGATGCCTCTGCTGCTAAGCTACGGCTTCGCCGAACGCTTAACTCTGGCCAAGGCGAGTTTAGTTTATACGATATCAATGGGGCGCTGATTTCTACCCAATATGTAGAAACTGGTCAAATGCAGCTCGATAGGAGTATAGGGGAAGTAGCCAAAGGTATCTACCTTTTGCGCTGGCGTTCTGGGACAGAAAACCAAAGCGTGAAACTTTTACTTTATTAATGGATCTATCTTGCCCGCTTAGGTTTAGGGATGAGCGTTCTGCGCAGCAGTAAACCTAAAGCGCAAGGGCATCTACTAGGATATAGTTGAGTTGATCGATGTTAGAATCGTTGAGCTTAAACTCTCCCACGAAGGTGCGAAACTCATCGGTATGGAAAAGCACGTTTTCGAGATCGTTTATGCTTAACTCCATCACAGATTCAGGCCCGGCATTGCCACAAAAAAAGCATTGACTGAAGGGATAAGCGGAAAGGACATAACGATCATAGGTAACGGGGATCACATAACCTGAGATAGCTACCTTGGATCCTGCAAAAGCCTTGACAGCAGGCCCAAAAGTGGGGAAAAGTAGAGAATCCCTAGCCTGCTCAAAATAGCGAGCTTCAAATTTCACATCCCCAAGATCTCCCCAATTGATTTGCTGATAACCTTCGGGGATCACTACCTCTTTTTCTTCGCTAGTAGGGTTTACGTTGGCGGCGGCCATTTCTTCAGGCTGATCAAGTTGAGCGTTCTCCGCAGGAGTAGTCCCCTCCCCTTTACAAGCCCAGAGGCTTAGCGCCAAGAATATTAATAGCCAAAAATTAACCCTCATAAGGACGTGCATTTTCTAGTATATAATTGAGTTCCAGCTCTGCATCATTAAGCCGTAAGGTACCGATAAAAGTAACTACCTGATCGGTTTCATATTTGCGACGCTTTTTTGCCAATCTCAGTTCCATGACTGACTCCTGCCCCGCACCGCCACAAAAAAAGCAGGTATTGAAGGGGTTGGCTGACAGTACATATTGATTGCCATCAACATCCATCGGTAGTACATAGCCTTTGATGATAACTTCTTTGCCTTCTAGGGCTTTGATATCATCTCCAAAGCTAGGGGTCCCATACCAGACGTTAGCGTCATAATTTTGAATATAGCTGTATTGGACATCTGACAAAAAGGTCCAATTGATCTTTTCTTGCGCAAAAAGTGTGCTGCAACAAACAGTAAGAAAGATTAATAAAAAGGATTTAGGCATTCGTTAAAGTTTTGGCTATCGGTGTATTATACGCCTGAATCGCCGGAATGATTGCCGCTAGGAAGCCAATTGCCAAAGAAATAATGGCAAGTATACCTTCTTCCTGCCAAAGAATAAAGTCTGCCCCAAAATCATAATGATATTGCTCCGTTAAGACATTAGACAATATCCACATACCAGCACGGCTTGCAGCTATGCCTAACAAGAAACCGATGAGCGAAAGAATCAATCCTTCTAATAGTACACTCCACAATAGGTAAGTCGGGGAAGCGCCTAAGGAGCGTAGTAAGGCCATTTCATAGCGGCGTTCCTTAAGACTATTATACAGCGAGATAAAAACACTCAGAGCTGATACGAGCATAATAATGATCGCAAAGGCTCTCAGAGTGCCTACCCCAACCCCCATCTGTTTATTGATATAACTTAACTCGGCTGCCGGCAGTACGGCTTTGAGCTTGGGATTTTGATTTACCATGCCCGAGAGTAAAAGCGACATCCCTTCTTTCCCTTCCTCAAAAGCAAGCATTAAGGCAGTAATCTCTTCTAGCTCTTCCTCATGTTCATGCGCCTCATGATCATGGTCGTGTCCTTCCTCATGCTCGTGCCCCTCCGCCTCGTGATCGTGATCGTGCTCATCTCCCTCATGATCATGTTCGTGCCCTTCATCATGCTCATGATCGTGATCATCTCCTTCCTCATGACTATGCTCTTCTTCTCCATGCTCCTCTTCATGCTCATGATCATGGTCATGGTCATGGTCATGTACAGCGGGTAAAGTCCTTGAATCCGTCAAGATCAACTGATCCACTACAGAATAATCGGGAGCCAAAATGCCCACTACCTTGAGCGGTTTATCGCTATGTTGCTCAAGTCCATGTCCAATGACTAAGGTATCTCCAATTTTTAGTTGCGTCTCAGATGCTACTCTTGCGCCCAATACTACTTCTAATTCCTCTTCCCATAAGCGCCCTTCTACTAGTTCTGCCTCATATAATTTTAGGTAGTCATGACTAGTGCCCATTACTCGATAGCCTTTGTAACCATCGCCATAAGAGAGAGGGATAGCATATTTTACTGCAGGGTGCTCCGCAAAACGCTCAACTTCCTCATATTGGATATTGCCAGTGGGACTACCGATTTGGTAGATGGAGGCCAACATGATCTGAGTGGGACTTCCATTTGCCCCAATGATCAAACCTACTCCTCTCACATTTTCTTTGAGCTGCTTGTCGAGCTGATAATTGAGCAAAAACAGTAAGGAAATCGTCCCCACCCCAAAGACTAGCAGCAGCAAGCTCAAAGAAGTGTTGAGTGGTTTGGCGAGTAAATTTTTCCAGCTAAGATTGAGTATTGACACCTTCTAAGTATTGGGTTAACAATTGGGAAAAGAAATAGGTATTGGGATTAAAAGGCCTAGGCTTGGACAATTGACCCCATTTCGACTTGATTAGCAACTTGACTTTTGAGGCGATTGTCGTGGGTTACAATGATTAGAGCGGCCTCCTCTTGTTTTGCTTGAATGCTCAGCAGGCGAAAAACCTCCTCGCAATTTTCATCATCCAACGCAGAGGTGGGCTCGTCAGCTAATATCAAGCGAGGTTTGTTAAGGATCGCTCTTACTATCGCCACCCTTTGTTGCTCCCCAACACTGAGGTTTTGGGTCTTTTTGTCCAGTTTATCCGCTAATTCGAGCCGTGACAACAAGAATTTGATCCGATCCAAGTCCTTGTTTACGCCTGCGAGGCGCTGAGCCAGTAAAAGATTTTCTTTTACGCTCAAGGAGCGCACAAAATGGGACTGCTGAAAAACAAGCCCGATATTTTGGCCGCGAAACAAATCTAATTCTCGTTTAGACATCTTTGCCAAGTCAGTCTTACCAATAAAAACTGAACCTTGATCGGGTTTGCGAATGCCTGCTAACAGCTGCAAGAGGGTGGTTTTTCCTGTTCCTGAGCGTCCGAGTATGAGGAGGCTTTCGCCGGAAGCGCAGCTAATATCCGGAAATTGGATACTGGCCGATTGGCGATAAGCGAAGGATAAATTTTGGGTTCTTACCATGCTATTTTGATGAGCAGAACCAAATATAGAATTTTTATTTCCCAAAAATGCAACAGTATTGCATTTTGCGAGTTAGCCATATAAATTTGCAATAAATTATTAAACAAGATGTTCAGCTCAACTAAAAGTAACAGGCAGACAGCCGATTTTGTGGGGATAATTAGTGCGATTGTGTGTTTGGTTCATTGCCTAGCAGGGCCGATCATTTTG
>CAZHOC010000394.1:0-5691 GCA_964534295.1 uncultured Bacteroidia bacterium
AATAAATATAACAAAAGCCGATGAAGGCAATTGGCGTATAAAACTGATAAAGCCAGTAATTATTCCACTTGTTAAGCGCACAAACAAGCCCAATTAGCTGGACAAAAAACGCAATGCTTACCAAGGCAGTCAAGGCTTTTAGTGCATTATCTAACCGAGCATAGTGAAGATTTCCCACTATCATCGGAACGATAGGGATCAGCGCTGAAATCAGCAGCAAGCTTGGGTAATCTCGCAAGGATATCTGTAGAAGGATTTGCATGCCAATAAGGGGCATCAACAATGGGGAGGACAAGGAGTTGCGTATTCGTAAAAATCATCCCCTTCCCCATTGTTTTGAAGTAATTCTCCATTGACAAGTTGCAGTACCGGGATGAAGGAAGGCTCGCCCTCTAGATCATAATTGTGATTGACGCCCATATGAAGAAAAATCTGCGCGAAGTCTTTGGTCTTCATATCTTCCACGTCATTTTGGTCATAAGTATAGTTTAGCACGCGTTTACGACAGACCAGCGCTTCCTCTAGTATGAATCTATCTCCCTTTTTGCTCTCATTGTTTTGACCAGAAGCAGGAAGCTCCAAGATCGCAAATTGATCCGCGATGAAGCCCGGATGGAGATTGAGCCAACGTTGACAGACTTGGGTTTTGAAAGCTTTGGGCACTTTGCCCGTGGGATCTAAGCTACTTTGAGGCCTGCCGGGATAATGTAGACTCATAGGAAATAAACCTACCTTCATCAATTTTTTTTGATTTGGTGGAGGGATCAATTCCAAAATAGGGCAAAAGCCTTCGATGGTAAAGGAGTCGTTAACTTTCTCCTTCCTAATGGCCATATGCACTTTTAGCTTTTCGGCCACCTTAATCATTTCCTTGAATTCCTCTAGCCCTTGCTCAAGGAAGAAGCTATTCTTGCGATACAACCAATCTGGAGAACGCTTATCCTTGTCGGGAAAGGGAACATGAAAGGATTCAATCAACTTTTGATGACTACAATGCCGCCATCTATCGCATGCCTTTTGCAAACTTGAGATTGAATAATCTGAAGTGTTTTTCATGATTTTACTGATTTATGGGATATACATTAAGATAAGGAATATTTCCCACCACATTATATTCCGAATGTTAAATCTATCAGACTGCCAGAATTATCCCAGCTTCGTAGCGAAAAGCAAGTAGTAATACGTGTAAAATCAGGTGCTCTCTCGGGTAATCGTATTCGGGCGGTAGCCCCGTGTCCTAGGAGTAGGATATTTTTCAGTTTTGAAATGTTCGGACACAAGAAGCAAGAGGAGTTCGGGTTGAGCCGAAATCCAGGTGGTACAAATGAATATAACAGAACTGATTCGAGTTAAAATGTAATTCAATAATCTAATGGAGACAATCAATCAAAGCAATTGGACCCATTTATCGGGGCGAAAAATTGACATTTCAAAAATGGAAGCCCAAATCAATAATCGGAATCCCAAGAAGGAGGAAATCGTGGGCTTACTAGCCTCAGGTTTAGATTTTCACTTCTGGATGAAAGACTATGAGGGTCATGAAGATTCGACCAAAAGAAACTGGAAAATCAAAAATATTAAATGGACTGATCATAAAGTCATTTCAGACTTATTGAAAAGCAAGAAAGTCGTTTTGATAGGCTTCAATAATAAGTCTTCAGGAAGCTTCCATATCTGGTTTCTCGAGCAAAGTTAAAATCCTCGCCAACAGTAAAAACACCTTTTAACCATTCTTCTGGTACCGCTCTCCCTCTTCTTTGAGGAGGGCGGCCCCAGCTCACTTTCAAATCATTTAACCCATGAAAAATCTACTAGTAATACTCTGTTTCTTCAGCTTGGGGCACTCTTTGCTGACAGCTCAAAGCCCTCAATTTCTCAGCTATCAGGCCGTCGCTCGCGATGCCAATGGTGATTGTATCAGCGATGCTTCTATTTCGGTTCGCTTTAGTATTAGAGATTCCACTGCCAGTGGACCGATTCTCTACCAAGAGCAACATATTGGACTAGCTACTAACGCACAAGGCTTATTCAGCCTGAGCATTGGAGCTGATCCTGCATTAGCCACAGGTGCCGGCCAATTTTCGGATTTTGCCGACATCTATTGGAACGGCCAAATCCGTTGGTTGGAAGTCGATATGGATCCAAGCGGTGGGGCCACCTTTGTGCTGGTAGGTTCTCAACAATTACTTTCTGTCCCCTATGCCTTAAGTGCCAGCAACGGTCTACAATTTTCTGCTGGCAATCAAGACGAGTTTTTGCGTTGGCATGGTGCTAATGGCATCCAAAATGGGGTCATCGGTGGCAATGGTGCTGGTTTTAATAATGGCATGCTTAGGCTGTACAATAGTGCGGGCCAGACAGATGCTGAGCTTTATTCCAACCTCAACGGCAATGACGAATATGGCGTCTTTACTCTCTACGGAGCCAATGGCAGCCTCAATCATGCCATGAGTGTATTTAGCAGCAATGGTCGTAGCCGAGGCGCTCAAACTTGGCGCGACGACCAAGGTGCTACGCAAGTCTCAGTCTACATCAATACAAGCAATCAGGGAGTGGTCGAAGCTGACATCAAAAACTTTGTTATGGACCATCCTCTAGACGCAGATCGCGAGATTGTCTATGCCTGTATCGAAGGACCGGAAGCAGCTGCCTATGAACGAGGTACCGCGGAGCTAGTCAACGGACAGGCCGTTGTCAAATTTTCAGAGCATTTTAGCTTGCTGGCCAATCCTACGACCATGACCGTAATTTTGACTCCACGCTCTGCCAATTCCCAGGGTCTAGCCGCACTTGAATACAGTTCAGAGGGCTTTGTCGTCAAAGAATTGCGAAACGGCACCGCTAGCTATTCCTTCGATTGGGAGGTGAAAGCGGTACGCAAGGGTTTCGAAGATTATCAGGTAGTCCGGGAGAAACGTCCTGACGAACTGGCACATATCAGGCAAAAGTAGGCTCCCATTTTGATTTGTAAAACCACCTAAATCATCATCCAATGAAAGTCCTATTTACCTTTTTCCTCAGCTTTGGCTTTATGGCCCTCGCTCAGGCACAATCGCTCGGTTTACAACAGTTGGGAGCCATCGGCGGCGATATACAAGCCGGTATGGGTCCACAAATGACCCATAGCATGGGGGCGACAGCCTACACTATTGCCGCGCAAAATCAAGTACGCCTCGATCAAGGTATGTTTGTGCCTTGCGATCTCAAGTGTAGTAGTATAGCCGATGGCATTGAAACAGATATTTACCAAAATCCTGTTATCGATTTCTATCCTAATCCTACGGAGGATATGCTTTTCCTCGAGGGAGCAAGCAGCCAGATCATTAGCTATAAGCTCTACAGTACGACGGGCCAGCTCTTGACGCAAGGTCTGATTGAGCAGCAACAACTATCCCTTAGCGCACTGCCCAGTGGAATCTATTTTCTCCATCTCTTTGGCAAGCAGGGCCAGCTTAGCTTCGTCGGCAAAGTAGTAAAGCAGTAGTTTTTTGTAGCCGCTTCGCGGAACGCTTCTCTTTAGGGTACAGCTAGTACTTTAGGGAGAAGCGTTCCATGAAATGGCCCAAAAGAAGCAAAGTCTCAAAATTAAAAGGGTAATTGGGGTGATTAAGCCTTGATTCCGAACGCTATCTTTATTTCTCCGTATTTCCCCTAAGTCGGGGAACGCTTAATTTAGGCTTTCATCCTCTGCACACGATTCTCAAAAAATGATTGACTACAGCCCAGAACTTCAATACAGCTTTAGCCGCAGCGGTGGCAAAGGGGGGCAGAATGTCAATAAAGTAGAGACCAAAGTGCTGCTAAAATTTGACCTCTCTGCCTCACAGCTGATGCGTGAGTGGCAAAAGGAGATTATCCGGGAGAAGCTAAGCGGTTATATCAATCAAGAGGATGTGCTGCAACTCACTTGTGAGGAAACCCGCTCCCAGCTCAAAAACAAAGAGATCGTAAGGGAGCGTTTTCATCAGTTGGTCAGGACGGCTCTCACGCCTGTAAAAGTGCGCAAAAAGAGAAGCGTTCCGCGCAGCGTGAAAGAAAAAAGACTCAAAGACAAACGCCACAAGAGCGAGAAGAAACAAAACCGTCGCAAGGATTGGTTTTGATATGATCAATGTAGAAGACTCAAGCAGCAGCTTGGCCTCCACATTGATCGACTACAGCTTATCTAACTACATTTGATTGAATGGCCTGAAAATATCTTTGGGCGACTACTTCTCCACCCGCTTGGTTGTAATGTACCTCATCGGCCATATAGTCATCGCTCCAGCCTTGAGCCATATCGACGATGATAACTTTTGAATTGGTGTTGTTTTGGAGCGCCCTCAAGTCTGCGACTTGCTGATTGAACTGATCAATGGCAGCCTGCAAATCAGGTGTCATAAAATCCGATCTACCCGGGGCAATTTGCTCCACAAAGATGATCACACTGTCATTGCGCGTCTGCAAAGCGCTGATAATTTGCTCCATATTATCGATCACTTCTGCTACACCGAGCCCTCCATCGGTAAGATCGTTACCGCCAATGCCAAGCAACACGACATCGGCCTCCGCTGCCAAATTGAGCCCCTGCAGAGTATTTAGGATATCCTGTGTCATAGCGCCTCCCGTACCTTCATGCTCATTGTCAAAGCACTTACCGTCCACCTCTTCGTATGGATACTCGTCTATGCGAGAGCCGACAAAATCAGTCTCCCAAGCATTTTGGGTCAGTAAGCTCCACAATGCATAACGATAGCTATCATACTCTGGCGGACCTCCTTCTACACGCGAATCGCCCAAGGGCAATATCTTGATAGCGCTATCCGAGGCAGGTGTAGGCGCACAAATATCTTGCTCGCAACCAAAATTGGCGAGCAATAGTAGGGAGAATAAAAGGGAAGCAATACGATTTTTCATGTTGAAGAATTTTTGTATTTCCCCTTTACAATCGGGAGCTAAGGCTAAACCCTACCCCCAAGTAGTTAAAGACTTGTATTTGTTTCTAGGAATAATTCCTATATTGAATTGGGGCTGTCATTTGACAAATAAATCATACCATGAAAAAGTATTTATTTCTCCTCATCCCCATCCTGTTTGCCTGTCAGACAGAGCCTATCAGGCAACCCCTCCCGACTCGCAACCTCAAAGCAGAACAAGACTCGATCTTGGCTAAGTACCTTGATCTCAGCAAGCTCAATCGAGAGCCTTATTTTCACATCCACCTCAATCGGCCACATACTTCGAATCAGACTACCATCGTCCGCGAAACCGACGTGGTTGAGCTAGGAAGGGTGATGTTTTACGACAAAAACCTCTCCGCCGACGGGACCGTATCCTGCGCCTCCTGCCATCAGCAAAAACACGCTTTTTCAGATAGCACACGCTTTAGTACGGGAGTCTATGGCCACCAAACTTTGCGTAATAGTTATGCGCTAGGATCCTTTTTGAGTTTTATGAATTACTACAGTACCACGCTCTCCTCTACTGGTACGGTACCGCAACTCTTTTGGGACAATCGGGCGACCAACGTCAATGACCAAATCCGAGAGACCTTTGGCAATCCCCAGGAGATGGATATGAACGAATATGACGTGCTAGCCAAGCTTAGTAGCCTAGAGTATTATCCTATCCTATTTGAGCGGGTGTTGGGCAATGAAGAATGGCAAAACAATCCCCAGCGTATCACTACCGGATTACGCGCCTTTCTCAACT